>DASXRF010000328.1:0-2223 GCA_036506755.1 Solirubrobacteraceae bacterium
TCGCGATGGGCGGATTCGAGCTGGACCCCGGCGGGGCCAAGTTCGTCGAGTTCGAACCGGGCCGCAAGGCGACCCTGCGGTTCGCCGACGGCGAGACCACCAGCTGGGAGCTGGAAGGCTCGGACGGCAAGACCCGGCTCAGCATGGTGCACAGCGGGTTCGACCCCGCCAACCCGCCGTACCCGGGCTGGGCCGGCTGGCTGGGCGGCATCGCCGGGCTGCGGCATTACCACGAGCTGCCGCGCCGGCGCTCGATCTGGCGCCAGGTCGAGATCGCCGGTGTCCCCGCGGGCATGTTCGCGATCGACCAGTGAGATGAGCGCCCCGGAACCCGTTCCGGGGCGCTCATCAACAACAGCTCACGGCTCGACGATGGCGGCTCAACCAGCGCCCACTGCTCGTCGGTCAAGTCCGAGGGGTACCGCCGCTGCCGAGACACACGGCCACCCTGATGGCATCGACGCTCATGGTCACGCAGACACGCCGACCAAGATCCAAAACCTCCTCAAACACGCTCTGAGTCGTAAGGTCGGGGCGGTGGAGCGGTTCGACGTGGCGATCGTCGGCGCCGGTCCGGCCGGGGCCGCGGCCGCGCTGGGGGCGCGGGGCGAGGGTGCGTCCGTCGTGCTGCTGGACCGTGCCGCGTTCCCGCGGGACAAGGCGTGCGGTGATGGCATCGCTGCGCATGTGCTCGACGTGCTTGCGGGTCTCGGGGTGCACGACGCGGTCGACGGTTTCGCGCCGGTGCCTGCGTTGCGGCTGGTGTCACCGCGCGGCGCGGTCGTGGCGCGCTCGACCGCGCGACCCGCGCACACCGTGCCCCGCGCGGTGTTCGACCACCGGCTCGTTGCCTCGGCAAAGCGCGTGGGCGCGGTACTGCGTCGCCACGTCGTCCGCTCGATCGCGCAGACCGCGACCGGTGTCACGATCGACGGCGTCGTGCACGCCGCGACGGTCGTTGGTGCCGACGGCGCGCAGTCGGTCGTGCGGCGGTTCCTTGGTCATGATCGCAACCCCAACGGCCATGTCGCCCTCGCGATCCGCGGCTACGCCCGAGCGCCCCGCGACCTCGCCGAGCAGCGCATCGTCACCACGGGCACGAGCTGGCCCGCGTACGCGTGGGCGTTCCCGATCGGCGACGGCCGCGCCAACGTCGGCTACGGCGAGCTGCTCGCCGGCCGGGCGGTGTCCCGCGCATACCTCCTTACGCGCCTGGCGGACCTCCTGCCTGAGATCGACACCAAAGGCGCGACCGAGCTCAGAGCACACCTGCTGCCGCTGTCGACGCACCGGCCGGCGCCGGGGCGTGGCGCGATCGTGCTGGCCGGGGACGCGCTGTCGCTGGTCAACCCGTTCACCGGCGAGGGCATCTTCTACGCCGTGCTGTCGGGGTCGCTTGCCGGGCGCGCCGCGGCGCACGCCGCCCTGGCCGGCTCCGCGCCGACGACCGCCGCGAGGTACACCCGCGCACTGGACCAGCGGTTACGCCGCCACCTCCGGCACAGCACCGTCGCCGCGCGACTCGCGCAGCGCCCGTGGATCGTCGACGCCGCGGTCCGCGCCGCCGACGCCGACCGCCGCACGTTCGACCGCGTCGTGGAACTCGGCCTCGGCGACGGCCTGCTGGACGCCCGCAGCCTCATCCGAATCGCGCGCCACCTGCGCGTGCGCTGACGCCGGCCTCCAACCACGGCCACACGTCGAGCCACCTTCGGTGGCGTGTAGGCGAACCGTCCAACGGCCGCCGACTGGGCCGACCAGGTCGTCGGCCCGCCTCGGCGCGATCCAAACGCACCGGTCCAGAGGGCACTGGGACCGACCTTGGAGCGGAGAGCTGGCGGCTGCGCCAGACCACCCCCCCGGTCCCAGCGGCCTGGCCGACAAGGGAACGAAGGGCAAGCGCGCCAGAGTCGTGCCACTGATCGTGAGATACGCGAGCTGGTTCAACAACGCATCGACGCCAGCGACGGCACCCGTGATGCACGGCTATTCACTGGTTCCCGCGGCGATCGGATCACCACTGCGATCCTGCGCGACCCTGCGAACGCCCAGTCAGAACGGCGGCGGCACGATCCGCTCATGGATCGTCCGCCACTGGGTCTGCACCGACCACGACATGCGCGATTCCTCCGCGAGCATCGCCGCCTGGACCTCATGGCGTGCGCCCTCGTTGACGGCCAGCCACTGGGCCAGGAACGCCCCCCGGCTGATCGCAGCGAGGTC
>DASXRF010000329.1:0-1624 GCA_036506755.1 Solirubrobacteraceae bacterium
CGCCCGGCGATGGTCGACGAGGCGCTCGCCGACCTGTTCGCGCGCGCCCAGCGCGGCGAGCTGCGCGTGGTCGTCGGCGGGACCTACCCGCTCAGCGAGGCGGCGCGCGCCCAGATCGACCTCGCCGAGCGCCGCACGCGCGGCAAGCTGCTCCTCGATCCGTCGCGCTAACCCCGAGTTCGCCTCCGAACTCGCAAGCGACTGTGCAGGAGTCGCCGGCCACTACCCTGGAGTGGTGACCACCTTCGCCGACCTCGGCTTGTCCGAGGCGACGCTCGCCGCGCTGCGCGACGTCGGCTACGAGGCCCCGAGCCCGATCCAGGAGCAGGCGATCCCGCCGCTGCTCGAAGGCCGCGACGTGATCGGCCAGGCGCAGACCGGCTCGGGCAAGACGGCGGCCTTCGGCCTGCCGATGATGGAGCAGGTCGACCCGGCGTTCGCCGAGGTCCAGGCGCTCGTGCTGACACCGACACGCGAGCTCTGCATCCAGGTCACACAGGCGCTGCGCGCGTACGGCGCGCGCAAGGGCGTCGACGTCGTCGCGGTGTTCGGCGGCGCGCCCATCCGCACCCAGCAGACGCAGCTGCGCGGCGGCGGCCACGTGGTCGTCGGCACCGTCGGGCGCGTCAAGGACCTCATCTCGCGCCACTCGCTCGTCCTGCACGACTGCCGCTACGTCGTCCTCGACGAGGCCGACGAGATGCTCGACCTCGGCTTCCTCGAGGACGTCGAGCGGCTCCTTGCGCTGACCCCCACCGGCCGCCAGACGGCCCTGTTCAGCGCGACCATGCCGCCGCCGATTCGCAAGCTCGCAGACCGCTACCTCTTCGACCCCGTGCTCGTGAAGGTCGAGACCGCGACGATGACCGTCGACACCGTCGAGCAGTTCGTCGTCGAGGTCAAGCCGGCGGACAAGGCGGCGACGCTCGCGGAGGTCCTCGCGGCCGAGCGCCCGCACCAGGCGATCGTCTTCGTGCGCACCAAGGTCCGCTGCGAGCAGCTGTACCGCAAGCTGCGCGACAGCGGCATGAACGTCAAGGCGCTGCACGGCGACATGACCCAGGGCGCACGCGACGGCGTGATGCTCTCCTTCAAGGGCGGGCGTCTGCCCATCCTGGTCGCCACGGACGTCGCCGCCCGCGGGCTGGACATCTCGACGGTCACCCACGTCGTCAACTTCGACGTCCCGACCTCGCCCGACGTCTACGTGCACCGCATCGGCCGCACGGGGCGCGTCGGTCGCTCGGGGCGCGCGATCACGTTCGCCGAGCCGCGCCAGAAGCGCGAGATGGAGGCGATCGAGCGCCACATCGGCACGGGCATCGCCCCGTGGTCGCCGGGCAAGCACGTCGCGCCGGCGCGCGTCGAGGAGCGTCCGCGGCGCCACTCCAAGCCCCACGTGCACCGCAACGGCCGCGAGCCCTACGTCAGGGTGATCGCCAGCGGCGGGCGCGCCGCCGGGCTGGAGGTCGCCGACCTCGTGCACGCGCTGACCGAGGAGACCGGCCTCGACGGCGAGGCGATCCGCGACGTCAAGCTGCTCGAGCGCTTCGCGATCCTCTCGGTCCCGGAGGCCGACGTGCGCCGCGTGATCGAGCTCGTCGACGGGACACTCGTGAAGGGC
>DASXRF010000330.1:0-12066 GCA_036506755.1 Solirubrobacteraceae bacterium
TCGGCCCTGTGCCTGGCCCACGACGACCTGCCGTCGACCGCGGGCCAGGTGACGACGGCGGTGGCGATGGGCGGCGCACTGACCGAGCGCCTGCGCCGAGCGGGGCTGACCTTTAGCGCGATCGAGACAATGGAGGTATGACGACGCTCAACGAGCAGTTCTGCAGGGTCGGCGACATCGAGCTCTGCTACGAGACCTTCGGCGAGCCGGGCGACCCGGCGGTCCTGCTGATCATGGGTCTCGGTACGCAGATGCTCGCCTGGCATGCGGACTTCTGCCGCGCCCTCGCCGACCGCGGCTTCTTCGTGATCCGCTACGACAACCGCGACGTCGGGCGCTCGACGCGCTTCGACCAGGTGCCGCCGCCGACGGCGCGCGAGATCCTGACTCGCCGGCCGCGTCACGTTGCCTACACGCTGGGCGACATGGCCGACGACGCCGCCGGGCTGCTCGACCATCTGGGCATCGAGGCGGCGCACATCGTCGGCGCCTCGATGGGCGGGATGATCGCCCAGGTCTTCGCGGTCCGGCACGCGCCGCGCACGCTGTCGCTCGCCTCGATCATGTCGACGACGGGCAGCCGCTGGAAGGGCCAGCCGGCGCTGCGCGTCTATCCGTTCTTCGTGGCCAAGCCGCCGCGCACCAAGGAGCAGTACGTCGAGAACCTCGTGAACCTGTTCCGCGTCGTCGGCTCGCCCGGCTTCGCGCGCGAGGAGGACGAGCTGCGCGAGATGGCCGCCCTCAGCTGGGACCGCGGGCCGAGCCCGGCGGGGCTGGGCCGCCAGCTCGCGGCGATCATCAGCGCCGGCAATCGCACGATCGACGTGCGCAGGATCACCGCGCCGACGGTGGTCATCCACGGCACGCGCGACCGGCTCGTGCGCAGGTCGGGCGGCCGGGCCACGGCGCGGGCGATCCCCGGCGCGCGGCTCGCGCTGATCCGCGGCATGGGCCACGACCTCCCGCGGGGCGCGTGGCCGCCGATCATCGACGCCATCACGCGCAACGCCGCCGACGCCCACCGCCCGGCCGCGGCGAGCGCGGCCGCCTGATGGGAGAGGTCAGGGTCCTCAAGGAGGGCAGCGTCGCCGCCCCGGCGGACGTCGTCTACGGGCTGATCGCCGACATGCGCGAGCACCATCCGCGCTTCCTGCCGCCCGCGTTCTCGGACTTCGCGGTCGAGGAAGGCGGCGTCGGGGCGGGAACGGTCACGCGCTTCAAGCTCAGCCTGGGCGGGCGCACGCGGACCGCCCGGATGCGCGTCGACGAGCCTGAGCCGGGGCGCGTGCTGACCGAGTCGGACGTCGACTCGTCGCTGGTGACCACGTGGACGATCACGCCGGCGGGCAACGCCTCGCGCGTGCGCATCGAGACGGTCTGGGAGGGCGCCGGCGGGATCGGCGGCTTCTTCGAGCGGCTCTTCGCGCCGCGCATGCTCGAGCGCCTGTACGCCGACGAGCTCGAGCGCCTGGACCGCTACGCGCGCGAGCAGCCGCCGCCGGCCGGGTGATGGTTCGCCCGGCGGCGCTCGCCGCGGCTGTGCTGGTGTGCGCGCTCGGCGCGTGCGGGGGATCGTCCGACGACGCACCGGCGCGCAGCGATCGCGCGGCCCCGCACGCGACGACCGCGCCGCCGGGCGCTCGCCCCGCCCAGCGGCGCGCCGGGCGCCTGCGCCTGGTCTCGATTGGGCGCTTCGACAGCCCGCTGTACGTGACGTCGCCGCCCGGCGACCGGCGGCGCGTGTTCGTCGTCGAGCAGGGCGGCACGATCCACGTGGTCCGCGGCGGGCGCAAGCTGGCGGAGCCGTTCCTCGACATCCACGACAAGGTGGTCTCCGGCGGCGAGCAGGGCCTGCTCTCGATGGCCTTCGCGCCGGACTACGCGCGGAGCGGCCGCTTCTACGTCGACTACACCGACACCAACGGCGACTCGCGGATCGTCGAGTACCGCCGCGCGACCGCCGACCGGGCCGATCCGGGCAGCGCGCGGCAGGTGCTCTTCCAGCCCCAGCCGGAGGCCAACCACAACGGCGGGCTCGTCCTCTTCGGTCCCGACCGGCTGCTGTACATCGGCTTCGGCGACGGCGGCGGGGGCAACGACCAGCACGGCCCGCGCGGCAACGCGCAGAGCCTCGGGACGTGGCTTGGGAAGATCCTGCGCATCGACCCTCGCGCGGGCGGCGGCAAGCCGTACCGCGTCCCGTCGTCGAACCCGTTCGTCGGTCGCGCCGGCGCCAAGCCCGAGATCTACGCCTACGGGCTGCGCAACCCGTGGCGCTTCTCGTTCGACCGGCGCACGGGCGACCTGTCGATCGGCGACGTCGGGCAGGACGAGCGCGAGGAGGTCGACTTCGCGCGCCGCGGCCGCGCGAAGGGCGCCAACTTCGGCTGGCGGCCGTTCGAGGGCAACCGGCGCAACTTCGACGAGCCCGCCCCCGGGGCGCGGCGCCCCGCGTTCGACTACGGCCGCGCCGGCGGGAACTGCTCGGTCACCGGCGGCGTCGTCGTCCGCGACCGCGGCGTCCCGTCGCTGTACGGCCGCTACGTGTACGGCGACTACTGCGCCGGTCGCCTGCTCGCGGCGACGCTGCGGGCGAACGGCGCGCGCAACCGCCGCGCCCTGCCGCTGCGCACGATCCCCGAGCTGTCGTCGTTCGGCGAGGACGCGCTCGGCCGCGTCTACGCGACGTCCCTGGCGGGCGGCGTCTGGCGGTTCGCGCAGTGACCGCCGAGGCGCTCGCCCGCCACGACGTGGGCTGGGTGCGCGCAGACAACCCGAGCCCGATGACGCTGTCGGGCACCAACACGTGGCTGCTCGGCCGCGACCCCTGCTACGTCGTCGATCCCGGGCCGCTGCTCGACGACCACGTGGAGGCCGTGCTCGCGGAGGCGCAGCGGCGCGGCGGCATCGGCGGCATCGCGCTCACCCACGCCCACCTCGACCACAGCCAGGCCGTCGCGGCCGTGCGCGAGCGCGCCGGCGCCGGTCCCCCCGCCACGGGCGGCGAGCTGGGGCCGCTGCGCGCCGTGCCGACCGGCGGCCACTCGCCCGACCACGTCGCCTGGGTGTGCGGGGCGGTGTGCTGCACGGGCGACGCCGTGCTCGGCGAGGGCAGCGTGTTCGTCTCGCCCGGCCCGGGGTCGCTGCGCGGCTACCTCGAGGCCCTGCGCGAGCTGCGCGCCCTCGATCTCGAGCTGCTGCTGCCCGGTCACGGGCCGCCGGTGACCGACGCGGCGGCCAAGCTCGACGAGTACGTCGCCCACCGCCTCGACCGCGAGCGCCGGCTGCTCGACGCGCTCGCGCGCGGCCGGCGCAGCGTCGACGAGCTGCTCGACGACGCCTGGAGCGACGCGCCGGACGCGCTGCGCCTCCCCGCGGCGGTCACGCTCGCCGCGCACCTCGACAAGCTCGCGGAGGAGGGGCGCCTGCCCGACGGCGTGGAGCGCCCCGAGCTGCCGAGCTCCTTTACCGTCTAGCGCATGGCGGCCGAGGAGAAGGTCACCTTCTGCCGGATCTGCGAGGCGCTGTGCGGCATGGTCGCCACCGTCGAGGACGGGCAGGTGACCCGGCTGCGGCCGGACGCCGAGCACCCGCTCTCGCGCGGCTATGCGTGCCCGAAGGGGATCGCGATGCTCGACGTGCAGAACGACCCCGACCGCGTGCTGCACCCGCTCAGGCGCACGGGCGCCCCCGGGGAGTTCACCCGCGTCGGCTGGGAGGAGGCGCTGGACGACATCGCCGCCCGGCTGCGCGGCGTGCCGGGCCGGCAGCTGGCCTGGTACATGGGCAACCCGGGCGCGTTCTCCTACTCGCATACGCTCTGGGTCAAGGGGTTCCTCGACGCGCTCGGCTCGCCGCACCTGTACACGGCCGGCTCGCAGGACGTCAACAACCGCTTCGCGGCGAGCGCGCTGCTCTACGGCAATCCCCTCGTCGTCCCGATCCCCGACCTGCGGCGCACGTCGCTGCTGCTGATGGTCGGCGCCAACCCGTTCGTCTCCCACGGCTCGCTCGTCACGGCGCCGCGCATCCGCGAGCTGCTGCACGGGATCGAGCGCGTCGTCGTGGTCGACCCGCGGCGGTCCGAGACGGCGCGGGCCTTCGAGCACGTGCCGATCCGGCCCGACACCGACGCGTGGTGGCTGCTCTCGCTCCTGCACGTCATCTTCGAGGAGGGCCTGGCCGACGAGGCGGCGATCGCCCGCCAGGCGGTGGGGGCGGGCGCGCTGCGGGCGGCCGCGCGCGAGCACGCGCCGGAGGCGACCGAGGCGCGCACCGGCGTGCCGGCGGCGACGACGCGCGAGCTGGCGCGGGCGGTAGCCGAGGCCGACGGCGCGGCGGTCTACGGCCGCACGGGGTCGTGCCTGGGGCGCTACGGCACGCTCGTCGCGCACCTGCTCGACACGCTCAACGTCGTCACGGGCAACCTCGACGCGCCCGGCGGCGCGGTCTTCGGCCGCCCGGCGATCGCGCTCGACGAGGTCGCCGAGCGCATCGGGCTGGCGACCTACGGCGCGACGCGCACGCGCGTCGGCGGCTTTCCGGACGTCATCGGCAACCTCCCTGCGACGCTGATGGCGCGCGAGATCGAGGACGGCGAGGTCCGCGCGCTGTTCGTCAGCGCCGGCAACCCCGTGCTCTCGGTGCCCGACGGCGGCGCGCTCGAGCGCGCGATGGAGCGCCTCCCGCTCTCGGTCTCGCTGGACTTCTACGTCAACGAGACCAACCGCCACGCCGACTACGTCCTGCCGGCGACGACGTTCCTCGAGCGCGAGGACCTGCCGGTGGCCTTCTTCGGCTTCCACGCCACGCCGTTCGTCCAGTTCACCGAGGCGGTGGTCGCGCCGGCCGGTGAGGCGCGCCAGGAGTGGGAGGTCATCGACGACCTCGCCCGGCGGCTCGGCGTCGTGCCGAGCAGCATCCCGCTGGCGCGCCGGCTGGGGCTGCGCCTCGCGCCGGAGCGCGTGGCCGATCTGCTGCTGCGCACGGGGCCTGAGGGCGACCGGTTCGGGGCGCGCCGCGGCGGGCTGAGCCTCGGGCGCCTGCGCCGCACGCCGCACGGCGTGGTCACCGCGCCCTACCCGCAGACCGGCGTGCTGCGCGACAAGGTCCGCCACCCCGACGGGCGGGTGCGCCTCGACCCGCCGCCGATCCTCGCCGAGCTGCGGCGGCTGGCCGCCGACGGCGGCGCCGGCGACGAGGACTTCCCCCTGCGGCTGATCGGGATGCGCGAGCTGCGCTCGCACAACTCGTGGATGCACAACGCGCCGCTGCTGCTGCGCGGCGGGCGGGCACACGCCCTGCGCGTCCATCCCGACGACGCGACCGCCCACGGCCTGCGCGACGGCGACCGCGCGCGGGTGGAGTCGAAGTCCGGGGCGGTCGAGGTCGGCGTTTTCGTCACGGACGAGATGACGCCCGGAACGGTGGCGCTCCCGCACGGCTGGGGTCATCACGGCGGCTGGCGGCGCGCCAACGAGCTCGGCGGGGCGAACACGAACCTGCTGGCCAGCGCGGCGCCCGAGGACCTCGAGCCGCTCGCCGGCATGGCGTTCCTCAACGGCATCCCGGTGCGCCTTCAGCCCGTCACCGCGGACGGCGAGCGCGCCGGCGCGGACGCCGCGCTCACCGCCGGCGACTGATCACGCGGGGCCGCCGCGCTCCTCGGCGAGCGTGAGCCGGCGCCGCGCGAGCTCCATCGCCGCGGTCAGCGGCGTCGCGCCGATCGCGCGCGCGTTGGCGTAGACCTCGGCCAGCGTGTCGGCGATGCCGCGCACGCGCGCCCGGGCTCGGCGCGGGTCGTAGCCGTCGGGGCCGAGCTCGACGGCGATGTTGACGATCCCGCCGGCGTTCGCGACGAAGTCCGGCGCCCAGAGGATCCCGCGCTCGTGCAGCAGGTCGGCGATCCGGTCGTCGGCCAGCTGGTTGTTGGCCGCGCCGGCGACGACGCGGCAGCGCAGCTCCGGCACCGTCTCGTCGTCGAGGACGCCGCCGAGCGCGCACGGCGCAAGCACGTCGACCGGCGCGGTCATCGCGCGCTCGGGCGTCGTCCAGCGCGCCCCCAGCTCGTCGGCGAGCTTGCGCTTGCGCTCGTCGATGTCGGCGACCAGGAGGTCGGCGCCGGCGCGGGCCAGGCGGATCGCCAGCCGCCCGCCGACGTTGCCCAGGCCGACCACCGCGATCGTGCGACCGCGCAGGGATCGGGCGCCGAACGCCTCGGAGCACGAGACCTCGATCGCGACGTGCACGCCCAGCGCCGTCCACGGCGAAGGGTCGCCCGAGCCGCCGCGCCGGCGCGACAGGCCGGTCACGTGCGGCGTCTGCTGGGCGATGACCGTCATGTCGCGCGCCGACGTCCCGACGTCCTCGGCGGTCACGTAGCGTCCGCCGAGGGCGCCGACGGCGTCGCCGAAGTCGCGCAGCGCGTCGCGGCGCCGGGCGGGGGTGACCTCGCGCTCGGCGGGCACCATGATCACGCCCTTGCCGCCGCCCAGCGGCAGGTCGGCGACGGCGTTCTTGAACGTCATCGCCCGCGAGAGGCGCAGCGCGTCGCGCATCGCCGCGCGCGAGTCGTCGTAGCGCCACATCCGGCAGCCGCCGAGCGCCGGTCCGCGTGCGGTCGAGTGCACCGCGACGAAGACGAAGAGCCCGGACCGGCGCCCTCGGCGCACCAGGAGCTCCTCGTGGTCGAGGCTGACCTCGTAGCGGTCGATGGTCAGTCCCGCGGCGAGGAGCGGGAGGTCCTGCTGCCGGCGTCGCCGCCCGTGGCCGGTGCGGCCGAGCCCATAGTCGATCCGTCGGTCTGCGGGGCGGTCGCGCCGGGTCCGGGCTGGCCGACCTTGCTGAGCGGCGTGCCCGAGGTCGCCGGCGCGCCCGCGGCGGGCGGATCGCCGGCGGTGGCCGCGTCGGCGGCGTCCGTCCCGGGCGTGTCGGGCTCGTCGGGAGCGACCGCGCCGCCCGTGACGCTGGGATCGACGCGCGGGTCGACGGGCACCGCGGGCGCCTGGACCGGCGGCGGCGCCTCGGTGACCGTCGACCGGATCGGCGCGAGCTCGACGGCCTCGGCGTGCTGCTTGTGGTGGCGCCGGTGCCGGCGCGCGGTGGCGTGGATGGGCACGGCGCCGCTGACGGCCGCGACGTGCGGCCGGTCCGACTGCGCCGCGTCGGCGGGGTGGTGGCCCGCCCGGTGCGGGGTCGACGTGGCCTGCGAGGGGGCGGGCGTCCGCTCGACCTGGCGCTTGACCTCGGTCGCCGCCCCGGCGGTCACGACCGCGACGCTGCACACGACCGCGACGACCTTGCCGGCCGCCACGACGCCGCCGCCGGCCGCGCACGCGCCCGCGGCACCGGCGCCGCCGCCGCCAGCGGCCGCGCCGCCCCCGGCGGCCGAGCCGCCGAGGCCGAGCTTGGCCAGCAGCCCGAGCGGGCCGACGCCGACGGCCGGGGTCAGCGCCGCGAACGAGCGCTGCACGCCGCGCAGGTTCGTCCGGTATTCGCGGCAGCCCGCGCACTCGCGCATGTGCCGGCGGGCCTGGCCGCTGGCCCGCACGCCCTTGTCGTAGGCGGTCAGCAGCTGCCGGCGGATCTCCTGGCACGCGGTGTCGCGCGCCTCGGCCGCCTCGACGAGCCCGATGCGGGCCCGGACGAGCAGCGACTTGATCGCGGGCACCGTCGTGTCGAGCGCGCCGGCGAGCTCCTCGTAGGTCAGCCCCTCCAGCTCGCGCATGAGCAGCGCCGAGCGCTGCGCCTGCGGCAGCCGGCGCACGTCGGCGACGAGCCGGCGCAGGTCCTCGCGGCGCTCGATCTCGTCCAGCGGGTCGTGCAGCGGGCTGCGCGAGACGTCGAAGACGTCGGCCTGCAGCGGCACCGGGCGCCGCAGCTGGTCGATGCACCGGTTGTGGGCGACCCGGTACAGCCACGCGCGCAGCGACACCGGCCGCTCGTTGGCCCGCAGGGCGGCGTAGGCGCGCAGGAAGACGTCCTGCAGGGCGTCCTCGGCGTCCTGGCGCGAGCCCGCCAGCATCTGGCGCGTGTAGGCGAACAGCCGCTGGCGGTAGCGGTCGTGGATGACCCCGAACGCCTCGTCGCTGCCCGCCCGGAACAGCGCGACGAGCTGCTCGTCGGAGCGAAGCCGCAGGAGCCGGACGGTCGGCCAGGTGGGGCGATGGAGTGCTGCGGGAGCGCTGAGTGCGGAGGCTTCCAACGAACGTCCTGTTCTCTGGGGACGCTAACTGCCCTGCCGGCCAGAAGTTGCGCCGATCTACGGCCAGCTCGGAATGTTTGCGCAAACCCGCAGGCGACGGCCGCGAGAGTGCCTAGCCGACGTTCGCCATGACGTGCTTGACCTCGGTGTAGTCCTCGAGGGCGTACATCGAGAGGTCCTTGCCATAGCCGGACTGCTTGAAGCCGCCGTGCGGCATCTCGGAGGCCAGCGGGATGTGGTCGTTGATCCAGACGCACCCGAAACGCAGGGCGTTGGCGACGCGCAGCGCGCGGCCGACGTCGCGGGTCCAGACGGAGCTCGCCAGGCCGTACGGGGTCCCATTGGCCCAGGCGATCGCCTCGGCCTCGTCGGAGAACGGCTGGACGGTGATGACCGGCCCGAAGATCTCGCGCTGGATCATCTCGTCGTCCTGGCGCAGGCCGGCGACGACGGCCGGCTCGAGGAAGAAGCCGGGCAGCTCGGGCTCGCGCCCGCCGGTGACGACCTCGACGTGGCCCGGCTTGCGCTCGAGGAAGCCCTCGACGCGCTCGCGCTGGCGCGCGCTGTTCAGCGGGCCCAGCGTGGTGTCGAGGCTGAGCGTGTCGCCGAGCACGTAGCCCCTGGCCTGCTCGGCCAGGCCCTGGACGACGTCGTCGTAGACGCCCTTGCCGGCCAGCACGCGCGTGGCCGCCGTGCAGTCCTGACCGGCGTTGTAGTAGCCGGTGCCGGCGATCGTCTCCAGCGCGGTGGCCATGTCGACGTCGTCGAAGACCACGACCGGCGCCTTGCCGCCGAGCTCGAGGTGCACGCGCTTGAGCGTCTGCGCGGCGACCTGCGCGACGCGTTTGCCCGACTCGACCGACCCGGTCAGCGAGACCATGTCGACGTCCGCGTGCGAGACGAGCATCTCGCCGGTGTCGCCGTGGCCGGTGATGACGTTGAGGACGCCCTTCGGCAGGATCTCCGCGGCCAGCTCGGCCAGCCGCAGCGTCGTCATCGGCGTGGTCTCGGCCGGCTTGAGGACGACGGTGTTGCCGGTGGCCAGCGCCGGGCCGATCTTCCAGACGGCCATCATCAGCGGGTAGTTCCAGGGGGCGATCTGGCCCACCACGCCGATCGGCTCGCGCCGGGTGATCGACGTGTAGCCCTCCAGGTACTCGCCGCTGGCCTTGCCCTCCATGCAGCGCGCGGCGCCGGCGAAGAAGCGCAGGTTGTCGACTATGAAGCCGATCTCGTCGTCCTTGACGGCCTGCAGCGGCTTGCCCGCGTTGCGGGCCTCGAGCTCCGCGAGCTCGTCGCCGTGCTCCTCGACGGCGTCGGCGAGGTCGAGCAGGGCCTTTTGGCGCGCGCCCGGGGTGGTGCGCGACCACGCCTCGAACGCGGCGCGGGCGGCCGCGACGGCGTGTTCGACGTCGGCCTGGGTGGACAGCGGCGCCTGGGCGAGCTCCTCGCCGGTGGCCGGGTTGAGGATCGGCTCGGTCGCGCCTTCCGCGGAGTCGACGAAGGCGCCGTCGATGAAGTTCTTGAGCGTGGGGGCGGCGGTCGTGGTGCTCATGCCGCCTATTCTCGCCCGCATGACAAGCGTCGTGATCAGCTCGGCCGCCCGGACGGCGGTCGGCTCATACGGAAAGAGCCTCAAGGACGTCCCGCCGACCGAACTGGGCGCGATGGCCTCGCGCGCCGCGCTCGAACGCGCGGGGCTCGAGGGCGACCAGGTCGACCACGTGGTCTTCGGCAACGTGATCCACACCCGCCCGGAGGACATGTACATGGCCCGGGTGGTCGGGATGAAGGCGGGCGTGCCGCAGGAGACGCCCGCCTACACCGTCAACCGGCTGTGCGGGACGGGCGTGCAGGCGATCGTCTCGGCGTGCCAGGCGATCGAGACCGGCGACGCCGCGGTCGCGCTGGCCGGCGGCGCCGAGTCGATGAGCCGGGGGCCCTACTGGGTCACCGACGCGCGCTGGGGCGCCAAGATGGGCCCCGCGCCGCTGACCGATCCGGTCATGGGCGGGCTGACCGACCCGTTCCACGAGATCCTGATGGGCGTCACGGCCGAGAATCTCGCGGAGAAGTACGCGATCTCGCGTGAGGAGCAGGACGCCTTCGCCGTGCAGTCCCACCAGCGGGCGAGCGCGGCGCAGAGCGAGGGCCGCTTCGACGACCAGATCGTCCCGGTGCCCGTGAAGGTCAAGCGCCAGACGGTGGACTTCACGCGCGACGAGCACATCCGCCACGACGCCTCACCGGAGGGCATGGCCAAGCTGCCGCCGGTCTTCAAGCGCGACGGCGGCACGGTGACCGCGGGCAACGCCTCCGGGATGAACGACGCCGGCGCGGCCGTGACGCTGCTCAGCGAGGAGCGCGCCCGCGAGCTCGGCGCGCCCGTCCGCGCCCGGGTGCTCGCCTACGCGACCGCCGGCGTCGACCCCTCGATCATGGGCATCGGGCCGGTGCCCGCGGTCCGCCGGTGCCTGGCGAAGGCGGGCGTCGCGCTCGACGCCATCGGCGTGATCGAGCTCAACGAGGCGTTCGCCGCCCAGGCGCTGGCCGTCATCAAGGAGCTCGAGCTCGACCCCGAGCGCGTGAACCCGAACGGCGGCGCCATCGCGCTCGGCCACCCCATCGGCGCGACCGGCGCGGCGATCACCGCCAAGTGCCTCGACGAGATGGACCGCGGCGACCACGACCTCGGGCTCGTGACGCTGTGCATCGGCGGCGGCCAGGGCATCGCGCTGCTGCTCGGGCGCGAGTGACGGCCGAGATGGAGCACGTCCGCGTCGAGCGCCACGGCGACGTGGCGCTCGTGCGGATCGACCGCCCGCCCGCCAACGCGCTGGACCTGTCGCTGCTCGACGAGGGCCACCGCGTGCTCGCCGAGCTGGGCGCCGCCGAGCCCGGCGCCGTCGTGCTGACCGGCCGCGACGGCTTCTTCTCGGCGGGCGTGGACCTGAAGGTCGCGCCGACGCTCGATGCCGCCGCCCAGCGCGAGATGGTCGCCGGGATCAACCGGCTGTTCGCCGGCTGGTACGGCTTCCCGCGCCCCGTGGTGTGCGCGGTCAACGGCCACGCGATCGCCGGCGGGCTGATCCTGGCGCTGTGCGGGGACCACCGCGTCGGCGCGCGGGCGGGCCGGTACGGGCTGACCGAGCTGGCCGTCGGCGTGCCCTACCCGGTGGTCGCGCTGGCCGTCGTGCGCGGCGAGCTGACTGCGGCGGCGGCTCGGCGGCTGGCCCTCGGCGCGGAGCTCGTCGGGCCGGAGGAGGCGCTCGCGCTCGGCTGCCTGGACGAGCTGGCTGACGATCCGCTCGGCCGTGCGCTCGAGGTCGCCGAGCGGATGGCCGGGCTGCCGGTCGCGGCCTACGCGGCGGCCAAGGAGCAGCTGCGCGGCGTGCTGCCCGACGCCGAGGCCGACCCGCTGCTCGCGCGCTGGCTGTGATACTCCACGGCCCATGAGGCTCCTGGTCCTGGCTCCGCGCGTGATCGGCGCCGACGAGGTCCGCGCCGCCCTTCCCAACGACGACCTGACCGGCGCGCAGGTGCTGGTCGTGACGCCCGCCCACAGCGAGTCGGCGGTGGCCTTCTGGATCGGCGACGTCGACCAGGCGATCGCCGACGCCGAGGGCAGCGCGCAGCGGTCCGCCGAGGCGCTGCGCGAGGCCGGCGCGCGCGCCCGGCCCTCGGTGGGCGACGAGGACCCGCTCCTCGCGCTGCACGACGCGCTGGCGTCCTATCCGGCCGACCGGATCGTGGTGTTCGACGACGGGCTGGCCGCCGAGGCGCGCGAGCGCTTCGACATCCCGGTGACCCACGGTCACCTGCGGAATTAACGCGCCGCCGCCTCGACCGTCTCGCGCAGCGTG
>DASXRF010000331.1:0-7402 GCA_036506755.1 Solirubrobacteraceae bacterium
ACGCGACGTTCCCCGCGCCCGGGCCCGTCTTCGAGGAGGCGGTCAAGCCGCTGCCCGGCCTGGCCGGCGAGAGCCGCTCGGGCGACGCCAACGGGCAGTGGTTCCGCGTCCTGCTCAGCGGCGGCCAGTACGCCTACCCGATGGGCGACGGCCAGTTCCTGTTCAACGGCCGGCCGATCGAGGGCGCCAACCCGCCGGCGCCACAGGCCCGACCGCCGCTGCGTCCCGACGTCCCGTGCGAGACCCAGCAGCAGCCCGACCTGCGCACCACGCCGCTGCCGCCGCCGGCCGGCGGGCGCCGGGTCCAGCCGTCGAGCTCCCCGGAGGCGGTCGCCTACCGCGAGAAGGCCATGGACGCCGCGGTCAAGTGGCTGCGCCACCAGATCGACAAGCAGGGCCTGTCCGACGAGCTGCGGGTCGACAGCACCCCGCTGCGGTCGGGCCGGCTCTCGCATCTCAGCGGCCTGGGCAAGCTCGGCCACTTCAAGGTCAGGGAGGGCAAGAAGCGATGACGCGCGCGATCCGCAAGCACGCGGCCGACTTCTTCCTGATCGTCGCGGTCGTGGCGGCCGCCGCGGGCTGCGCCGCCTACGTCCTCGCCCACCAGCGGCTGCGCTTCCCGTGGGAGTCCAAGACGTTCACGCTGAAGGCGTCGTTCTCCACCGCCCAGGCGGTCACCCCCGGGCAGGGCCAGACCGTCCGCGTCTCCGGCGTGCGCGTCGGCGACATCGGCCGCGTGGACCTCAAGGAGGGCCGCGGGGTCGTGACGATGGACGTCGACCCGCAGTTCGCGGACCTCATCCACACCGACGCGTCGGCGCTCCTGCGGCCCAAGACGGGCCTGAAGGACATGTTCGTCGAGCTCAGCCCCGGCTCGTCGCGCGCGCCGCTCGCCAAGGACGGGTTCACGATCCCGATCTCCAACACGCTGCCCGACATCAACCCGGACGAGTTCTACTCGGCGCTGGACCGCGACACGCGCGACTACCTCAAGCTGCTCGTCGACGGCGCCGGCCAGGGCCTGAAGGGCCGCGGCGCCGACCTGCGCGACCTGCTGCGCCGCTTCGAGCCCACGCACCGCGACCTGGCCCGCTTCACGACCGCGGTCAACGAGCGGCGCGAGAACCTGCGCCGGCTCATCCACAACCTCAACGAGCTCAACGGCGAACTGGCCGGCAAGAGCAACGACCTCACCGAGCTCGTCGACACCTCCGCGCACGTCTTCCGCGCCTTCGCCCGCGAGCAGGGCGGCATCACCCACGCGGTCGACCTGCTGCCCGGCACGCTGCGCCAGACGACCTCGACGCTCGGCAAGGTCGAGACCTTCGCGCGCATCCTCGGGCCGGCGACCAGGGCGCTGCGCCCGGTCGGTCCCGCGCTCAACAAGGCCAACAAGGCGGAGGTCCCGCTGGGCAGGCAGGCCACCCCGATCGTCCGGTCGCAGATCCGGCCCTTCGTGCGCGACTTCCGCCCGCTGGTGCGCGAGCTCAAGCCGGCCTCCGACAACCTCGCCGACGCCACGCCGCAGCTGACGCGGTCGTTCACGGTGCTCAACCACCTCTTCAACCTCGTCGGCTTCAACCCCAACGGCCGCGAGGACCTGACGAAGGCCAACCGCGAGGAGGGCTACCTGTTCTGGATCGCGTGGCTGGACCACAACGGCGCCTCCGCGTTCGCCAACGCCGACGCCAACGGGACGTTCCGCCCGGTGACGCTCGTCGGCACGTGCGAGACGCTCAAGGAGACGGTCGCCGCGACGCCGCTGGCCGCCTTCATCACCGGGTTCACCAACGTCATGACCGACGCCGGGGTCTGCGGGGCCCACTGAGCGATGCAGAAGCAGGCACCCACCTTCGGCCGGCTGCTCACGATGGTGCTCTTCGCGCTCTCGTGCTTCGGCCTGCTGCTCTTCCTGTGGCTGTCGTTCGGCGGCAGCGCCCCGCTCAAGCCGAAGGGCTACCGCATCCAGGTCGCCTTTCCCGAGGCCACGCAGCTCGGCGACTTCTCCGACGTGCGCACGGCGGGCGTCTCGGTCGGCAAGGTGCGCGGCAAGGAGCGCGACCCGAAGGGCAATCGCACGCTGGTGACGCTCCAGCTCGACCGGCGCTTCGCCCCGCTGCGCTCCGACGCCCGCGCGATCCTGCGCCAGAAGACGCTGCTCGGCGAGACCTACGTCGAGCTCACGCCGGGCACTAAGAACGCGCCGTTCCTGCCCGAGAACGGCCGGCTGAAGAACTCGCGGGTCGCCCACACCGTCGAGCTCGACGAGATCTTCCGCGCCTTCGATCCGGGGACGCGCCACGCGTTCCGCGTCTGGCAGCAGGCCGCGGCCGCGGCGATCGACGGCCGCGGCCCCGACCTCAACGACGCGCTGGGCAACCTCCCGCGCTTCGCGGCCGACACCACCGACGTCCTGAGCGTGCTCAACGGGCAGTCGGCGGCGGTGCGCCGGCTGTTCCGCAACACCGGCGTCGTCTTCAACGCGCTCTCGCAGAACCAGCAGGCGCTCCGCGGGCTGATCGTCAACACCGACCGGGTCTTCGGCGCCACGCAGTCCCAGCAGAAGGCGCTCGCCCAGACGTTCGCGATCTTCCCGACGTTCCTCGACGAGTCCAAGGCAACAATGGCGCGCCTGGAGTCCTTCTCGAAGGACACGCGACCGCTGATCCGCGACCTGCGCCCCGTGGCGCGCGACCTCAAGCCGACGCTGCGCGACGTGCGCGGCTTCGCGCCCGACCTGCGGTCGACGTTCCAGAACCTCGACCCGCTGATCACCGTGTCCAAGCGCGGCCTGCCGGCGCTGCGCGACACGCTGAAGGGCACCGGTCCCGTGCTCGAGCAGCTCACGCCCTTCCTCGGCCAGCTCAACCCGATCCTCGAGTGGCTCGAGTACAACCAGCACGTGCTGTCGGACTTCGTCTCCAACGGCGGCGGCGCGCTGTCCGACGTCGCGCCGATCAGCGAGACCGAGAAGGCGGCCGGCGCGCTGGGCCACTACTTGCGCCAGAACGGCCCCAGCGGGATCGAGACCGCGGCGATCTGGACGTCGCGGCCGCAGACCGAGCGCGGCAACGCCTACCTCGGCGGCACGCAGATCGCCGGCCCGCTGCACGCCAAGTACAACATCTTCCCGAGCGTCGACTGCGCCAACGTCCCGGGCGGCGCCTTCCAGCGCCCGGAGAACCCGCCGACCGACGACCCGGGCGGCAAGGGACCGAGCTGCTGGACGCAGCCGCTGCCGGGCGCCGCGGGTCCGAACTCGATCCCGCACATCGCCGCCAGGGACTACCTGACCGCCGCGCCGCGGACCAGATAGCGGGGAGGAGCCGGCCCGCGCCGGCCGGCTCTCACCCTAGGCCGAGGCGGCGCTGACCGCGCGGCGCGCCTGCGCGCCGAGCGAGTCCAGCAGGGCGTCGGCCCGGCGGCTGTCGCCGGTGATCTCCAGCCCGCTGCGGTCGGCGTCGGGGCCGAGCGCCGCGAGCCAGGCCGATTGCGGGCCCTTCACCGTCGCGTCGGCACCGGGCGCCGCTTCCTCGCGGAGCGTCACGATGCCACCTTCGACGCTGAGGGCGTAGGCGCGGTCGTCGACGCGCAGCTCGATCGTGCCGCCGGACGCCGGCGGCGCGGACTCGAGCAGGCCGACCGCGCAGCGGAAGACTGCGCTGATGTCGATCGCCTCGCCCTCGCGCGGGGTGCTCCACGCCCAGTCGTAGCCCCAGCGGGCCAGGGCGCCGATCACGGGTGCAAGCTCGCGCGCGCGGTCGGTCAGGCTGTACTCGACGCGGGGCGGGACCTCGCGGAAGCGCTGCCGCGTCAGCAGGCCGTCAGCGACCATGCGGTTCAGGCGAGAGCGCAGCTGCTCGGTGGAGATGCCGGGCAGCACGTGCTGCAGTTGCACGAAGCGCCGCGGGCCCGCGAGCAGGTCGCGAACGATCAGCAGGGTCCACTTGTCGCCCACGAGATCAAGCGCTCGCGCGTCAGGCGACCACTGGTCGTAGGGATGTCTCTTGGGGGGTGGGACTACTGCCATGGGGACCTCCTGTCCCCCGGATGACTAGGCCGGGCCGCCCTGCGCGTGCCGGGTCCATTTCCCGGTGGGAACCCTAGGCAGCCTAACGTCGCGGCTCTCGCAACGCTAGTCCGGAGAGGACATCCGTTCGATTACGAGACGACGACCGCCAGTTTCGGGGTATTCACTCGTCTTAGAGGCATGGGCATCGTGGTCTCCCTCGACGCCCGGCGGCAGGGGCGCCCGTTGCGGGACGGTGCGCGCATCGAGCGTGCGCGCACTGCGTTCTACTTCGACCTTGCCGATCCGGGCACGTATCTCGCCGCCGAGCGAGTCGACCGGCTGTTCGACGGCATCGCCTGGCTGCCCGCGTCGCTGAACGCGCTGCGCGGCGCCACCTCTCGCGTCATGGTGCTCGGCGACGAGGCCGCCGCCGCGCGCGCCTCGGCGCTGCGGATGCCGCTCGTCTGGCCCGAGCGCCATCCCGCCCCCCGGCTGGCCGCCATGCGCGCCGCGGCCTATGCCGCCGAGCACGGGCGCGGCGCCGCGTTCGTGCTCGCCGCCTCGCGGCTGGCCTTCTGCGGAGGCTTCGATCTCGACGACCCGGAGGTCCTGGCCGAGGCGGCCGCGGCCGCCGGCGTCGGGCTGCGCGAGTGCCTGCGCGCGGCGGGCGACGTGGCGCGCGACGCCGAGATCGAGGACGAGGCCCGCCGCCTGGCGGCCGCCGGCGCCGATCGCCTGCCCGTGGTGCGGGTGGGGCGGCTGCTGTTCGCCGGCGAGCACCAGGTCGCCGCGGCGTCCGCCGCGTGGCGGGACCCGGCCCCGCTGCGCCGGCGCGCGTAGAGACCCCGTTCTGCTTGAGTGCCGCGCCCGATGCGACGCCTGCTCGCTGCCGTGTTGCTGCTCGGCGCCCTCGGCGGGGTGGGCGTCGCCGTCGCGCAGCTGGCCGCCGACGACGGGCGCATCGGCCCCGACCGCCGGCTGCTGGGCAACGGGCGCCGGCTGACCCCGTACGGCAAGCTCGCCGCCCTGGGCAACTTCCCGGCCGGCGGTCGCGTGACGCCCAACGGGCGCTTCCTGTGGACGGTCTCGACCGGCCGCGGTCCCAACGACGTACGGATCGTCTCGGTGCGCACCGGCAAGGTCCTGCAGATCCTGCCGCTGCCCGGGGCGTCGGGCGGCATCGCGATGGACCCCGCCCACCCGCTGGTCTACGTCTCGGGCGTCCACGACTCGCACCACAAGCTCCAGCAGTCGCCGCCGAGCACGCCGGGCGCCGGCGGCGACGTCGTCCACGTCTTCTCCTACAGCCCGCGCTACGGCCGCGCGTCGTTCGAGAAGGTGCTGGCGGTACCGCCGCCGTCGGACGCCTCGCCGCCGCAGAGCTTCCCGGGGACGAACACCAAGGTCGCCTGGCCCGACCGCCTCGCGGTCTCGCCCGACGGCGGCCGCCTGCTCGTGCCGCTCAACCTCGCCGACGAGGCGGCGATCGTCGACACCGCCAGCGGCAAGGTGCGCTACGTCAGGACCGGCGACTACCCCTACGGCGCGGCGATCCTGCCCGACGGCAAGACCGGCCTGGTCTCCAACGAGGCGCCCGGCACGGTGTCGGTGATCGACCTGGACGCGGCCAGGAAGGTCAAGGACATCCAGGTCGGCCCGCACCTCTCGCACCCCGAGGCGATCGCGCTCGATCCCGGGGCGCCGCGCGCGTACGTGACCCTGGCGAACTCCGACCAGGTCGCGGTGCTCGACACCTTCGCGCTGAAGGTCGAGCGCACGCTGTCGGTCGAGCATCCCGAGGGGCTGGGCGCCGCGCCCGTCGACGCCGCGGTCACGCCGGACGGCGGCCACCTGCTGGTCGCCGAGGAGGGCGCCGACGAGCTCGCCGTCTTCCGCCTGCCCGGCGGGCGGCTGCCGGGCGAGCGGCGCAAGCGCAGGCGGCCCGCGCACCGGCTGGCGGGCGGGCGGATGACCGCCACGCGCCAGGACGACACCTGGCGCATCGTCGGCCGCATCCCGACCGCCGAGATGCCGGTGGCCGTCGACGTCACGGCGGCCGGCGCCAACCCGTGCGGCCTGCGGACCGCCAAGCGCCGCTCGCGGCGCGCGCGGCGCTGCATGAAGGTGCTCTACGTCAGCGGCAAGGGCCTGGGGACCGGCCCCAACCCGCAGGGCCCGCAGCCGACGACGCCCGAGGACTCCGACGACCTGATCAACCGCACCCAGTACCTGCCGCTGATCAACGACGGCCAGGCCGGTCTCGGCGACTTCCCGACCGCGCGCGTGCTCGCCGCGCAGACGGCGATCGCCGAGCGCCAGATCGTCCCGACCAACGCCGTCGCGCAGCCGCCCGCCGACACGCCGCTGCGCGCCGGCGGCCCCATCAAGCACGTCTTCTACATCGTGCGTGAGAACCGCACGTACGACCAGGTCATGGGCGACGACGCCCGCGGCGACGGCGACCCCAAGCTGACGCTCTTCGGCGAGGAGGTCACGCCCAACGCCCACGCGCTCGCCCGGCGCTTCCCGCTGGTCGACCACGTCTACGCCAACTCCGAGGCGTCGATCGACGGGCACTTCTGGACCGCCGCGGCGAAGGTCTCCGACTACGTCCACAAGGCGTGGTTCCAGAACTACGCCGGCCGCGAGCGGCCATACGACTTCGGCATCTACGCGGTCACCTGGCCGGCCAACGGCTTTCTCTTCGACCAGGCCGAGCGCCAGGGCATCTCGTACTTCAACTACGGCGAGGCCGTAGCCGGCGTCGTGCCGCTCCCCGACAAGGACCGCACCAACGCCGAGACCCAGCAGGTCACGACGAAGCTCGCCAAGTCCGACCTCGGGCCCAACGGCTGCTACCCCAACGACTCGTCGATCGGGACGGACTCGATCACCGGCCAGCAGGTCTTCGACAGCAGCCCGCCGGCCGGCGCGCCGCTCGGCTCGGAGTCGCGCGCGGACTGCTTCGCGCGCCACTTCGCCGAGCAGGTGGCGATCGGCGCCGTGCCGGCCTTCAGCTACCTCGTCCTGACCAACGACCACACGCAGACGCTGAGCGGCGGCGCGCGGACGCCGCGCGCGATGGTCGCCGACAACGACGAGGGGCTCGGGCGGATCGTCGAGACGATCTCGAAGTCGCCGATCTGGAAGGAGTCGGCGATCTTCGTCATCGAGGACGACTCCCAGGACGGCGCCGACCACGTCGACGCGCACCGGATCCCGGCGTTCGTGGTCTCGCCGTTCGCCAAGGCGGGCGCGGTCGTGCACACGCGCTACGACTTCCTCTCGGTCATCCGCTCGATGGAGCTCATCGTCGGGATGAAGCCGCTGGGCCTGTTCGACGAGCTGGCCACGCCGATGTACGACGCCTTCCAGGCCGAGCCGTCCAAC
>DASXRF010000332.1:0-10022 GCA_036506755.1 Solirubrobacteraceae bacterium
CTGACCCAGTAGCGCAGCGAGTCCATGATCAGCCGCAGCACGCTCGGGTGCCGCGCGTCGAGCGTGTTGCCCGTGCCCGTGTAGTCCATGTAGTAGCGCGGGTCGTCGGGCACCAGGCGGTAGTAGCTCGCGTTGTCGACGCCTTTGAAGGCGAGCATCGGCCCGAGGTGGTTGCCCTCGGCGGTGTGGTTGTAGACGACGTCGAGGATGACCTCGACGCCCGCCCGGTGCAGCGCCTTCACCATGCCCTTGAACTCGCGCACCTGGTTGCCGTCGCGCCCCGACGCCGAGTACAGCGCGTGCGGCGCGAGGTAGCCGATCGAGCTGTAGCCCCAGTAGTTGGTCAGCGAGCGCTCGTGAAGGAAGTGCTCGTCGGCGATGTGGTGGACGGGCAGCAGCTCGACGGCGGTGATCCCGAGCTCCTGCAGGTAGGCGAGCGCCTCGTCGGAGGCCAGGCCGGCGTAGGTGCCTCGCAGGTCCTCGCGGACGTGGGAATGCAGCCGGGTGAAGCCCTTGACGTGCGTCTCGTAGATCACGGTCTGCGACCACGGCGTGCGCGGCGGGCGGTCGTCCTGCCAGTCGAACTGCGTGTCGACGACCAGGCACTTGGGGATGGCCGGCTCGGAGTTCTCGTCGTCGGGCTCGAGGTCCGCGTCGGGCTCGTCGGGCGTGGGCACGTAGGGCAGGACGTTGGCCGCGTCCCAGTCGATCGGGCCCTCGATCGCCTTGGCGTACGGGTCGATGAGCAGCTTGGCCGAGTTGAAGCGGTGGCCGTGCGCGGGCTCGTAGGGGCCGTGCACGCGATAGCCGTAGCGCGTGCCCGGGCCGACGCCCGGCAGGTAGCAGTGCCAGTTGAGCGCCGTGCGCTCGCGCAGGTCGATGCGCGTCTCGTTGTCGTCGTGGTCGAACAGGCACAGCTCGACGCTTTCGGCGTTCTCGGAGAACAGCGAGAAGTTCGTGCCGTGCCCGGTCCAGGTGGCGCCGAGGGGAAAGGGCTGGCCCGGCCAGACCGCCGTCAATCGCTCGTCCTCCGCCTCGGGCTCGAGTTCGCGAAGCGAGCTCGGAAGGCTGCGAAGCAGCCCGTCACTGCAGCAGTGCCCCGGCGAGCGGCGGCAGCGTGACGGACCCGTCGCGCAGCTCGGCGCCGTCGTGCGTGGCGAGGACGATGGACGAGCACGTCACCGCCACGGTCCGCGGCGCGCCGGCGAAGTTGCACACGAGCTCGTGGTCGCCGCGGCGCACGCGCAGCCAGCGCTCGTCCTCGTCGAAGTCCGCCCGCGCCTCGCCGCGGACCTCCCGCCGGACGCGCAGGAGCCGCGCGTAGAGCTCCCGCAGGGCGCGGTCCTCCTGCCAGGTCAGCTTCGACCGCTCGTAGGTCGCCGGGTCCTGCGGATCGGGGACCTCCTCGCCCGCGAACTGCGCGAACGCGGCGAACTCGCGCCGGCGTCCCTCGCGCGTCGCCGTGGCGATCTCCGCGTCGATGTGATCGGAGAAGAACTGGAACGGAGCCGCCTCCCCGTGCTCCTCGCCCATGAACAGCATGGGGACAAACGGTGTCAGAAGCGTGCAGAACGCGGCGAGTGGCCGGACGGGCGGCGGCAGGCGGTCGCCGAAGGCGCGGTTGCCCACCTGGTCGTGGTTCTGCGCGAAGACGACGAACTGCTCGGGCCGGCGGTCGTCGTGCGGGGCGCCGAACGAGCGCTTGCGATACGACGACCACTGCCCGGTGTGCAGCACGGGCCGGTGGAAGGCCCGGGCGAGCTGCGCGACGGTGCCGAACTCCTCGTAGTAGCCGTCGCGCTCGCCGGTCAGCAGCACGCGCAGCGCATGGTGGAAGTCGTCGGCCCACACCGCGTCGCAGCCCAGCCCGTCGGGCCGGATGACCTTCGGGTCGTTCAGGCCCGATTCGGCGACGATCAGGGCGTCGACGCGGTCGGTCAGCTCGCGCAGGACATGGCGGGCGGACGTGTCGTAGATCGCGTGGATGGCGTCGAGGCGCAGGCCGTCGACCTTGTAGTCGCGCACCCATCCCTCCGCCGACTGCAGCACCCACTCGCGGACCGGGTCGGCCCACTCGTCGTCGTAGTTGATGGCGTCGCCCCAGACCGTCGTGTACTTGTCGGTGAAGTACGGCCCGAACGCGCGCAGCGCCTTGTTGCCCGAGGCGCCGACGTGGTTGTAGACGACGTCGAGGATCACCGCGAGCCCGGCGGCGTGCGCGGCGTCGACGAGCCGGGCGAAGCCGGCGGGGCCGCCGTAGGCGCTGTGCGCCGCGCTCGGGTAGACGCCGTCGTAGCCCCAGCCGTGACGGCCGGGGAACTCGGCGATCGGCATGACCTCGATCGCCGTGACGCCGAGCTCGGCGAGCGCGCCCAGCCGCGGGATCGCGCCGTCGAACGTCCCCTCGGCGCTGAATGTGCCGACGTGCAGCTCGTAGATGACGAGGTCGGCCGGGGCAGGCCGGACGGGGAGCTCGGCGATCGTGAACGCGGCCGGCTCGACCACGCGCGAGGGCCCGCGAAGGCCCTCGGGTTGGTGGCGGCTGCACGGGTCGGGCAGCGCCGTGCCGTCGAGCACGTAGACGTAGTCGTCGCCCGCGGCCGCCTCGACGACGCCCTCGCGCACGCCCAGGCCGGCGTCGGCGAGCTCGTGGTCCCGGTCCCGGACGCGCACGGCGACGCGCCGCGCGCGCGGGGCCCAGACGCGGAACTCGGCGGTCCCGTCGGGCCGCGGCGTCGCGCCCAGGGGATGGCGCCAGGGGAGGAGCACCAGGCGTGGGTACCCGGGGCGCGCGCCGCTACACGGCGCGCGCTCCGGTCGAACGTCAGCGCGCGACGGTGATCCGCGCGGTCCTCGCGGCGGTCGCGCCGTGCGCATCCCGGCCGGTCAGGCGCAGCGTGTAGCGACCAGGCCGCAGCGCCCGGCGCAGCCGCAGCCGCAGGATGCCCCGCCTCTCGAGCCGGCCCAGGCCGCCGGTCGCGACGGTCCGCCCGCGTCCGTCGCGCAGGACGCCCCTGACCAGGCTGAGCGCGACGTTGCTGGTGACGCCGACGCGCAGCGCGCGGCTGCGGTTGGTCGAGCGGGCCGACGCGCCGCGCGTCGTGACGCGCAGCGCCGGCCGCGGCGCATCCGAGGAGCTCGGCGCCGAGGACCCGGGAGCCTGCCCCGCCCGCGGA
Organism: Solirubrobacteraceae bacterium; assembly: GCA_036506755.1. Lineage (GTDB taxonomy): Bacteria > Actinomycetota > Thermoleophilia > Solirubrobacterales > Solirubrobacteraceae > DASXRF01. The sequence continues at coordinate 3,177 of DASXRF010000332.1, forward strand.
GAGGAGGCCGGCGGCGGACCGCTCGTCGCCGGCGCGCCCGCCGCGGCGGCGGACGCCCCCGCCGTGCAGCCGCCGACGGCGTAGTCCTGCCCGCCGCCGTCGTCCGGCGCCCGGTCGGCGTCGGCGAGATTGCCCAGGCCGACCACCGGCGTGGAGATGTTCTGCTCCTCGAAGGTCTGCGCGAACGGCGCCTGGAGCGTGCCCGTCGCGTACTCGGGGGGCAGTGCGATCTGGACGACGCCGTTCGCGCCCGGGAAGACCTGGCCCGTCGTCTCGGCGGTGTCCTGGTAGAGCGTGTTGGCCGGCGTCACCGTCACCTGGCCGTAGGAGAAGACCGGCTCGCCGCCCGGCTCCACCGAGGCGCGGACGTAGTCGAAGGCGCCGGCGGCGTCGCTCCAGACCATGTACCAGTCGACGCCGGTGGCCGTGGCGGGGACGTCGGTCGTGAGGTTGGCGACCTGGATGTTCGCGGTCACCGCGCCCGCGGCGTCGGCGAGGAAGAAGCCGCCGGTCACGTCGAGGTTCGGCGAGCCCGGCTGATCGACGAACGGGACGCTGGCGTCGACGGCGTCGCCGGTGGGATCGGTGAACGCCGTGCCGGCGCACCCCGGCGCGGGGGCGTCGGCCCGGGCGGGCGCGCCGGCGAGCGACGTGGCGGCGAGCGCCACCAGCGTGGCGAGCCCGGCCTGGCGGCCGGGCAGACGGCGTGGCACGGCGGTCCTCCTGCGAGCAGCGAGCTGGTCCGGTCTGGACGCTCAAACGCCGGCGGCGGCCAGATCTTGCTGCGGCGCGCTCGCGCCGCGCGCCGAGCGCGCCTCGACGACCGCCCGCGCTCCGCGCGCGGGGACCAGCGTGATGTGGCGCGCCCGCGGGCGCTCGGGCGCCGGCGAGTCCGCGCGCAGCCGCGCGCGGCGCAGCACGGTGCGAAGGACGACGCGCATCTCCATCTGCGCGAACGACGCGCCGAGGCAGCGCCGCACGCCGCCGCCGAACGGGATCCACGTGTACGGCGCGGGCGCGCCCTCGAGGAAGCGCTCGGGCCGGAACGCGCGCGGCGCGTCGTAGAGCTGCGGCGAGCGGTGGACGAGCCCGATGGCGGGCGCGGCGAGCACGCCGGCCGGGAGGTCGACGCCCGCGATGCGCGCCGGCCGGGTGAGCTTGCGGATCACGTCGAAGATGACCGGCCGCACGCGAAGGGTCTCCTGGACGACGGCGTCGAGCCAGGCGTCGTCGCCGTCGCGGGCGGCGGCGATCGTCCGCTCGAGCGCGTACGGCGTGCGCAGCAGCCGCTCGAAGCCCCAGGCCAGGCCGGTCGCGGTCGTCTCGTGGCCGGCCAGCAGCAACGTCACGAGCTGGTCGCGCAGCTCGTCCTCGTCGTCCATGCCGGCGCGCAGCAGCAGCGAGAGGACGTCGCTTCGCTCGTCGAGCCGCGGGTCCTCGCGGCGCCGGCGCACCTCGTCGACGACGAGCGCGTCAGCCCGCGCCTTGAGCGCCAGCCAGCGCTTCCACGGGCCCACGCGCCCGAGCCCGGGGCGCAGCCACATGAGCATCACGAGCCCGGAGAGGTCGACGAGCGGGGGCAGCGCGGCGCGCATGGCGGCCAGGCGCGCGGGCTCCGAGACGCCGAAGACCGCGCGCAGGATGACCTCGAAGGTCAGCTCGCGCATGCGCGGATGCAGCTCGAACGCGCGCCCGACCGGCCAGCGGTCGACCTCGTTGGAGGCGACCTCCTCGACGATCCCCGCGTACGAGCGCACGGCGTCGCCGTGGAAGGCCGGCAGCATCAGCTTGCGCCGCCGCAGGTGGTCGCCCTCGTCGGTGACGAGCACCGACCGGTCGCCCAGCACGGGCGCGAGGATCGCGTTGGCCTCCCCCGCGTGCAGCGCCTGCGCATCACCGGTGAAGACCTCCCTGACCGCCGCCGGGTCGGCGAAGTAGACGAGCGTGCCCATCGGCGCGGCGCGGACGGTGAAGACGTCGCCGTAACGGCGGCGGCAGGCCTCCAGGTAGCGGTCCCAGTAGGCCCACATGGCGATCGTCTGGACGGCCTTCGGCAGCTTCGGGCCCGGCGGCAGGTTGCTCATCGGTAGCCTCCCATGCGATAGACGTCCGTCTTATACAAGTGTCTTATACGTTTGTCTAGGCACCGCGCCCCCACGCCCGCTGAAGGACCCCGCGCCGCACCTGCGCGCGGCAGCCATCGAGAGGCCCTGCTGGACGCCGCCAAGCGCCTGCTGCGAGACAAGGGGTACGCGCGCACGACCGCGCGGGACCTCGTCGCCGAGTCTGGCACCAACCTCGCCTCGATCGGCTACCACTTCGGCTCCAAGGAGGCGCTGCTCAACGAGGCGCTGGGCCAGGCGTTCGCCGAGTGGACCGAGCGCCTGGACGCGATCGCGATGGCCGAGGCCGGCGCGAAGCCGCTCGAGCGCCTCGTCGCCGGGTGGCGCGCGATGTTCGCCGACCTCGAGGGGGCGAGGCCGATCTTCGTCGCGTTCCTCGAGGCGCTCGCCCAGGCCGAGCGGAGCGACGACCTGCGCGCGCAGCTGGCCGCCCAGTACGAGGAGACTCGCCGGCAGCTGGCTGAGACGGTGGCCGGGCTGATCGGCGGCGACGCCGCGGCGGGCTCGGACGCCGACGTCGTCGCCTCATTCTTGATCGCCGTCTGCGACGGCGTGCTCATCCAGTCGTTCCTCGTTCCCGGGCGGCTGCCGGCGGGCGACGACTTCTTCGCCGCGCTCACCCGGGCGCTGGCGAGCGCCCTGCCGCAGTAGCCCGCGCCATCCGCGCCACCGCCTCGTCGTCGCGCGCCGACTGCTTGCCCGCGCCGACCCAGGCGAAGCGGAAGCACAGCGCGGCGGCCAGGAAGCAGCCGCTGGCCACGTGATGGGCGCCGGGCCCGAGCCGGCGGCGGCCGAGGCGCAGGCCCAGCCCCGCGCGCACGAGCCACTTGGCCGCCCGGAACAGGCCGCCCGGGCGGCCCTGCCCGAGCGACTCCGCCAGCCGGCCGAGCCGGCGCTCGTTGATCTCCGACAGGATGAGCTCGGTCGCCATCGCGCCCGTCTCGACGCGGCCGAGCGCCCGGCGCGTCGGGTGGCCGACGGGCAGGCCGGCCACGACGAGCGCCAGCCGGGTGGCCGATGCGCCCGTCGCGGTGGCGGTCGCGACGAAGATCGGGCCGAGGAACAGCCGGCTGCGCGCCCACACCGGGACCGCGGTGGCGGCGAGCAGCACGCCGGTGTACGACCCCAGGTAGCCGCCGACGATCGCGTTGGCGCCGCCGAGCGCGCGCGCGAGGCGCCGGCGCCCGACCAGGTCGGCGCCCACCGCGCCGGCGGCCAGGTTGCCGAAGACCGTCAGCGCCCATGCGCCCATCGACATCGGCGAGCGGACCTTGAAGATGCGCAGCATGTTGTAGAAGCGCTCCGGCCGCCCCAGGTCCATGACGAGCAGCGGCGGCGAGGGCGCGAGCGCGGCCAGCGAGACGATCCGGGCGATCCGCGCCGAGCGGTGGTCGCCCGACAGGTCGCAGGCGAGCGCGACGAACGACGAGCCGGCCGCCATGCCGCCGAACCAGAAGTACAGCGGGATCTCCCACGTCCAGACCGGTGGCTTCATCATCGCGCGGGCGGGGGCGAATCCCGGCGGCGGATCGCCCGTGCGCGCGGAACGGCTCGCCGCCTCGACGAGCCCGTCCGGCGGCGGCCCGGGCGTCGCGTAGGCGGTGTCCTCACCGTAGAGGAACGACCACCGGGCGTCGGCCCAGTCGCGCTGGTGGAGCTCGACCCCAGCGTCCGGGCGCGCCGGCCGCCAGCTCCCCGGCTCGGCCGGCGTCCCGACCGCCGGCGTCATGTCGCGCCGCTCGCCGCTCACCAGCGCCCCCGCTTCCCGCGGCCGCCGAGCACGAAGGACAGGGCGACGCCGGCGGCGGCGGCCAGCCCCGCCCCCACCGCCGCGACCGTGGCCGGCACGACGTTCTCCTGGATCGGCGACTCGGCCTGCGCGGGCAGCCCGTAGCGCTCGGGCTTCTCGGTGAGCAGGAAGAACGCGCCCAGCCCGCCGGCGAGCTCCTCGCCCGGCGCGTCGCCCGCGCCGTACAGGTAGGCCGACGTCGCGCCCTTCTCGTGCAGACGCGCGACCCTGCGCTGGGCGCGCTCGACGAGCTCGTCGTAGGGCCCGAACTGGATCGAGTCGGTCGGGCACGCCTTCGCGCAGGCCGGCTCGAGTCCCTCCTGGAGGCGGTCGTAGCACAGCGTGCACTTCGCGGCGCGGCCGTCGTCGTGGTCGCGGTCGACGACGCCGAACGGGCACGCGGGAACGCAGTAGCCGCAGCCGTTGCAGACGTCGGGCTGCAGCACCACCGTCTCGAACTCCGTGCGGATGAGCGCGCCGGTCGGGCAGGCGTCCAGGCAGCCGGCGTGCGTGCAGTGCTTGCAGACGTCGGACATGAAGACCCAGCTGCCGGGGTCGCGCAGGTCCCAGCCGCCGTCCTGGACGGGCGGGATCGCCGGCAGCTCGGGCAGCGGCGCGGTCGTCTCGAGGAAGCGCACGTGACGCCAGGTGTTGGCGCCGAGCGCGCCGGTGTGGTCGTAGGAGCCGCCCTTGCGGAACTCCGAGCCGTCGGCCGGCAGGTCGTTCCACTGCTTGCACGCGACCTCGCAGGCCTTGCAGCCGATGCACACCGTCGTGTCTGTGAAGAAGCCCATCCGCTGGGCCTCGGGACGCCGGATCGCGATCTCGCTCATGTGAGCTTCGGCTCCTCGGCGGGGTGATCCTGGCGCGGCGAGATGTGGAGGGCATCGTGGGCGGCGCGCAGCGGCTCGGTGGTCTGGCGGGTGCGGCGCCCGGCGCGCACGTCGCACGTGAAGGCCTTGGCCTCCTCGATCGTCACGTTCGGGTCGCCGGTGAGCGCGATCAGGTCGTTGGCCGCGTCGCCGCGACTGCCGCCGCCGTAGCCCCAGTGGAAGGGCAGCGCGACCTGGTGCACGCGCCGGCCGTCGATCATCAGCGGGCGGATGCGCTCGGTCACCTTCGCGCGCGCCTCGATCTCGGCGCGCTCCGTGACGATCGTCATCCAGCCGCCGTCCTCGATGCCCCGCGCCACGGCGATCTCGGGGTCGATCTCGGCGAACATCTCGGGCTGGAGCTCGGCCAGCCAGGGCAGGTTGCGGCTCATCGCGCCCGCCGTGTGGTGCTCGGTGAGGCGGAAGGTCGTCGCCACCAGCGGGTAGCGCGGGTCGCCGCTGCGGTTCAGCGGGTTCTCCGGGCGGTCCCAGCGCAGCGCCACGGGGTTGGCCGACAACCGCGGGTAGAGCAAGTTGCCGACCGGCGACTCGAGCGGCTCGTAGTGCGTCGGCAGCGGCCCGTCGAGCAGCCCGCTCGGCGTGTAGAGCCAGCCCACGCCGTCGGCCATCATGATGAACGGCTGGTCGCCGGAGATCGCGTCCATCCCCTCGCCACCGTCCTCGGGCGCGCGGTAGTCGGGGCGCTTGTCGACGGGGAAGTCGGGGACGTCGTAGCCGGTCCACCTGCCCTGCTCGTCATCCCACCAGACGTAGCGCTTGCGCTCCGACCACGGGCGCCCTTCGGGGTCGGCCGAGGCGCGGTTGTAGAGCATGCGGCGGTTGGCCGGCCACGCCCACGCCCACTCGGGCGAGACCCAGCCGCCCGGGGCGCGGATGTCCCCCGGGTCGCGCCGGCGGGCCTGGTTGACCCCGTCGGCGTAGACGCCGCTGTAGATCCAGCAGCCGCACGCGGTCGAGCCGTCGCCTCGCAGCTGCGCGAAGCCCGGCACCGGCGCCCGGTCGGCGGTGGTGTAGCCGTTGATCTCCGCGAGCACGGCCTCGGCCGACGGCTCGCGGGCCGGCCCGTGCTCGTCGTAGTCCCAGGTCAGGTTGCGGACCGGCCAGTCGCGCGGGTCCTCCGACTCCGCGTAGTGGGCCTTGATGCGCGTCGTGAGGTGGTGCATGAACCACAGCTCGCTGCGCGCGTCGCCGGGCGGGTCGAGCGCCTTGTCGCGCCACTGCACGAGCCGCTGCGTGTTGGTGAACGAGCCCTCCTTCTCGACGTGCGTCGCCGCCGGCATGAGGAACACCTCGGTCTCGATGTCCTCGGTGCGCAGCTCGCCGGAGGCGACCTCCGGCGCGTCGCGCCAGAACGTCGCCGACTCGATCTCGGCGAGGTCGCGCACGACGACCCACTTCAGGCGGGCCAGCGCGCGGCGCATCAGCCCGGAGTTCTGGGACCCCACCGCCGGGTTCTGCCCCATCAGGAACAGCCCGTCGAGCCCGCCGTCGAGCGCGCGGATCATCGTCGGGAAGTGCGCGTGGTTGCCGCTGATCTTCGGCAGGTGCTCGAAGCCGTAGCCGTTCTCCGCGGTCGCCGCCTCGCCGAACCACGCCTTGAGCAGCGAGACGATGTACTCGTCGAAGTGCGCCCACCAGCCGCGCCGGGCCCCATCGGAGGCGACGTAGGAGTCGAGCGTCGGGGCCTGCGCGCGCGCCTTCGGCATCGGCAGGTAGCCGGGCAGCAGGTCGTACAGCGTCGGGATGTCGCTCGCGCCCTGGATCGTGGCGTGGCCGCGCATGGCCATCACCCCGCCGCCGGGACGGCCGACGTTGCCCAGGAGCAGCTGGAGGATCGCCCCGGCGCGGATCATCTGTACGCCGAGCGAGTGCTGCGTCCAGCCGACGGCGTAGACGAGCGCGGTGGTGCGCTCGCGCCCGGAGTTGGCGATCAGCGTCTCGGCGACGCGCTCGAAGTGCTCGCGCGACACGCCGCAGATGCGCTCGACCATCTCCGGCGTGTAGCGGCTGTAGTGGCGTCTGACGATCTGCAACACGCAGC
>DASXRF010000333.1:0-6106 GCA_036506755.1 Solirubrobacteraceae bacterium
GCCTCGAGCCGCACGCCATCCACCGGCTCTCGCGGGTGCTGGACCGCAGCGCGGTCATCTCGGCCACCAATGGCAAGACGACGACGGCGGCCATGGTGGCGTCGATCCTCGAGCGCGGCGGCGCGCGCCTGGTGCACAACCGCGCGGGCGCGAACATGGCCGGGGGCATCGCGTCGGCGCTGCTCGCCGGCCGCGGCGACACCGGGCTGTTCGAGGTCGACGAGTTCTGGCTCGGACAGCTCGTCGGCGACCTGCACCCGCGCGCGCTGCTCCTCGGCAACCTGTTCCGCGACCAGCTCGACCGCTACGGCGAGCTGGAGACGATCGCCGACCGCTGGGCCGAGGTCGTCGCCGCCCAGCGCGGCGGCCTGGTGCTGAACGCCGACGACCCGCTGATCGCCGACCTCGCGACCGACGCGGTGTTCTTCGGCGTCGAGGACGCGAGCCTCGCGCTGCCCGGCCTGCAGCACGCCTCGGACTCCAAGCACTGCCGCCGCTGCGGCGCGCCCTACGTCTACGACGCCGTGCTGCTCGGCCACCTCGGCCACTACCACTGCCCGAACGGCGACTCGACGCGCCCGCGGCCGGCCATCGCCGCCGAGGACGTCGAGCTGGAGGGGGTGCGCGCCGCGCGCTTCACGCTGCGCACGCCCGCGGGCAGCGCGCCGGTCGCGCTGCCGCTGCCCGGGCTCTACAACGTCTACAACGCGCTGGCCGCCGCCGCGCTGTGCACCGCGCTCGGCGTGCCGCTGGCCGACGTGGTCGCCGGCCTGGAGGGCGTCGCCCCCGCGTTCGGGCGCGCGGAGGTCGTCGACCTCGCCGGCCGGCCGCTGACCCTGTTGCTGGTCAAGAACCCGGCGGGCGCCAACGAGGTCCTGCGCACGCTCGTCCTCGAGGGGGGCGAGCTCGACCTGCTCGGCGTGCTCAACGACCGCACGGCCGACGGGCGCGACGTCTCGTGGGTCTGGGACGCCGACTTCGAGCTCGTCGCGCCGAGCGTGCGCCACGTGGTCTGCAGCGGCACGCGGGCCGCCGAGCTCGCCGTGCGGCTCAAGTACGCCGGCGTCGATCCCGGGCGCATCGAGGTCGTGCGCGCCCTGCCCGCCGCGGTCCGGGCCGCGCGCGCGGACGGCGACGGGCCGCTCTACGCGCTGCCCACGTACACGGCGATGCTCGAGCTGCGGCGCGTGCTGAGCGGAAGCGCGCTGGGATGACCGGCGTCATCTGGCACGACGTCGAATGCGGCGCTTACGTCGCCGACCTCCCGCTGTGGCGCGAGCTCGCCGACCGCTGCGGCGGGCCGGTCCTCGACGTCGGCGCGGGCACCGGGCGCGTCGCGCTCGACCTCGCCCGCCACGGCCACGACGTCGTCGCGCTTGACCGCGACGCCGACCTCCTCGCCGCGCTGCGCGGGCGAGCGGGCGACGCGGAGGTCGAGACCGTGGTGGCCGACATGCGCGACTTCGATCTCGGCGCCCGCCGCTTCGCGCTCGTCATCGTGCCCATGCAGACGCTCCAGCTGCTCGGCGGCCCCGAGGGGCGCGCGGCGTTCCTGCGCGCCGCCCACCGCCACCTCGCTCCGGGCGGCCTGCTCGCCGCGGCACTCGCCGACGCGCTGGACGGCTTCGACGACGACCACACCGAGCCGCCTGCCCCGGACATGCGCGAGATCGCCGGCACGATCTACCACTCGCAGGTCGTCGCCGTGCGCGCGTGGCCCGAGGCGACGCGGATCGAGCGGATCCGCCAGACCGTCGACCTCGCCGGGCACCGCACCGCGGTCGACGACGTCATCACGCTCGATCGCGTCGACGCCGCCGGGGTGGCCGAGGAAGCGGCGGCGCTCGGCTACCGGGCGCTCGAGCCGCGCATCGTCCCGGCGACCGACGAGCACGTCGGCTCGGAGGTGGTGATGCTGTGCCGGCCCTGAAGATCTGCTCGCTCTATCCCGAGCTGATGAACATCTACGCCGACCGCGGCAACCTGCTGCTGCTTCAGCGCCGCTGCGCGTGGCGCGGCATCGGCTTCGAGGTCACCCCGGCGTCGCTCGGCGACGCGATCGACCCCGAGGCGCACGACCTCTTCTACCTCGGCGGCGGCCAGGACCGCGACCAGCGGCTCTGCGCGTTCGACCTCGTCGAGACCAAGCGCGACGCCCTGCACGCCGCAGCCGACGCGGGCAGGATCCTCCTCGGCGTGTGCGGCGGCTACCAGCTGCTCGGCCACTCCTACGCGCTCGGCCACGAGGAGATCCCCGGGATCGGGCTCGTCGACGTGCGCACGGTGCGCGAGGAGGGACCGCGGCTGATCGGCAACGTCGCGATCGAGGTCGAGCTGCCCGGGCTCGAGGGGCCGCGCGTCCTCGCCGGCTTCGAGAACCACGGCGGGCGCACGCGGCTCGGCCCCGGCGACCAGCCGCTCGGCCGCGTGCTGCGCGGCTTCGGCAACGACGGCCGGTCGGGGCACGAGGGCGTGCGCCGCGGGAACGTGATCGGGACCTACCTGCACGGACCGCTGCTGCCCAAGAACGCCTGGTTCGCCGACTGGCTGATCGCCACCGCGCTCGGCCTCGACGAGCTCGCGCCGCTCGACGACGCGCTCGAGGCCGCCGCCCATGCGCAGGCCCGCGAGGCGGCGGGCATCTAGAGTTCGCGCCCTCGGTGCCACCAGCCGACACCGCCCAGACCGAGGCGGCGGAGCTCGAGTTCCGCGACGCCGTCAAGCGTTACCCCGGCGCCGACCGCAACGCGGTCGACCGCCTCTCGCTGACCGTCCCGGCGGGCGAGATCTGCGTGCTTGTCGGGCCGTCGGGGTGCGGCAAGACCACCGCGATGCGGATGGTCAACCGCATGATCGACATCACCGACGGCGACATCCTGCTCGGCGGGCGGTCGGTCCGCCAGCGCGATCCGACGCAGCTGCGGCGCGAGATCGGCTACGTCATCCAGCAGATCGGGCTGTTCCCGCACCAGACGATCGGCGAGAACATCGCGACCGTGCCCCGGCTGCTCGGCTGGCCGAAGGCGCGCCTCGGCGAGCGGGTCGGCGCGCTGCTCGACCTGGTCGGGCTCGATCGCACGCTGCGCGAGCGCTACCCCTCCCAGCTCTCCGGGGGCCAGCGCCAGCGCGTCGGCGTGGCCCGGGCGCTCGCGGCCGACCCGCCGCTGATGCTCATGGACGAGCCCTTCGGCGCGATCGACCCGATCAACCGCGAGCGCCTCCAGGACGAGTTCCTGCGCCTGCAGGCCGAGATCCGCAAGACCGTCGTGTTCGTCACCCACGACATCGACGAGGCGATCAAGATGGGCGACCGCGTCGCGATCCTGCGCGAGGGCGGCGTGCTCGCGCAGTACGGGGCGCCCGAGGAGGTCCTCACGCGGCCGGCCGACGACTTCGTCGCGCGATTCGTGGGGGCCGACCGCGGGCTCAAGCGCCTCGCGCTCTCGCGGCTCAGCGAGCTCGACCTGGACGCGGTCAACGGGCGGCGCCCCGACCTGCGGCTGCCCGCCGGGATGACGGTGCGCGACGCGCTGTCCGAGATGCTGGCCAGCGCGGGGTCCGACGCGCTCGTCGTCGACGACGGGCGCGAGCTCGGGATCGCCACCCTCGACGCGGTGGCCGGCCTGCTCAGCCGGGAGAGCGCGTGATCCTCGCCCAGTCCTCGCAGCCCGTCATCCCGAACTTCGGCGCCGGGTCCAGCTGCGAGCGCGAGAACGGCGCCTTCTGCTGGTCGTGGGTGCGCGACAACTGGTCCGACGTGCTGTGGCCGGCGCTGCGCGAGCACGTCGTGCTCACGCTGCTGGCGGTGGTCATCGGCTTCGCGATCGCCTTCGCCCTCGCGCTGTTCGCGCACCGCCGCGGCTGGGTCGAGCGGCCGGTGACGATCACGACCGGGATCCTCTACACGATCCCGTCGCTCGCCCTGTTCCAGCTGCTCGTCCCCTTCACCAAGCTGACGACCCTCACGGCCGAGATCGCGCTGGTTTCCTACACGCTGCTGATCATCTTCCGCAACACGCTCGCCGGGCTGCGCGGCGTCCCCGACGACGTGCGCGAGTCGGCGCGCGGCATGGGCCTGTCGCGCGGCCAGCTGCTGTGGCGCGTCGAGCTGCCGCTCGCGCTGCCGTCGATCGTCGCCGGCGTGCGGATCGCGACGGTCACGGTGATCAGCCTGGCCACGGTCGCCGCGTTCGTGGTCAACAAGGGGCTGGGAGCGCCGATCTTCGACGCGATCCAGCGCAGCGTCTTCAAGACCGAGCTGTTCGCCGCGGGCGGCCTCGCGGTGGCGCTCGCGCTCGCCGCCGACGCGCTGCTCGTGCTCGCCCAGCGCGCGGCCACGCCGTGGGCGCGAGCGGGGAGGCCGGCGTGAAGGACATCGTCGACGCCTTCCCGTTCATCGCCGACCACGTCTCGCTGCTGCTCGGCAAGGCCGCCAGCCAGCTGGGCGTCGCGGCGATCGCCATGGTCATCGCGCTCGCCGTGGCCGTCCCGCTCGGCATCTGGCTCGGGCACGTCCACCGCGGCTCGTTCCTGGCCATCAACGTCTCGAACGTCGGCCGCGCGCTGCCCAGTCTGGCCATCATCGCGGTGCTGATCGCGCCGCTCGGGCTGGGGCGCTCGACGCTGATCATCGCGCTCGTCGTGCTCGCCGTGCCGCCGATCCTCACCAACGCGTACACCGCGGTGGACGGCGTCGACCGCGACGTCGTCGACGCGGCGCGCGGCATGGGCATGCGCGAGCGCGACGTGCTGCTGCGCGCCGAGCTGCCGCTGGCGCTGCCGCTCCTCTTCGCAGCCATCCGCACCGCCGCGGTCTACGTCGTGGCGACCGTGCCGCTCGGCGCGCTCGTCGGGACCGAGGGCGGGCTCGGCGACATCATCGTCGACCAGGCCAGCTACCGGCTGCCCGGCGTGCTCGGCGCGGCGCTCTGCGTGGCGGTGCTCGCGCTCGGCGTCGACGCGCTGTTCGCCGGCCTGCAGCGCCTGGTGACCCCGCGCGGGCTGCGCGCCCGCATCGACTACGCCGCCGTCCAGACCGAGGCCTCGGCCTACTGACCGCGATCCCCCAGGAGGAACCCCCCGTGATCCGACATCCCTGGACCCGCGCGCTCGTCGCGGCGCTGATGGCGCTCACGCTCGCCGCGTGCGGATCGGACAACGACAACGACAACGGCGGCGGTGGCGGCGGTGGCGGCGCGTCCTCCGAGCAGCCGGGCAAGGGCAAGCCCGCGGTGACGATCGGTGACAAGAACTTCACCGAGCAGTACATCCTCGGCGAGCTCTACGCACAGGCGCTGCGCGCCAAGGGCTACACGGTCCGCGTGAAGGCGAACATCGGGTCCTCGGAGATCGTCGACAAGGCGCTGACGAGCGGGAGCCTGGACCTGTACCCCGAGTACACCGGCGTGATCCTCAGCGAGCTGGCCCACCAGACCAAGCGCCCGAGCGACCCCGACGACGCCTACGACGCCGCCAAGGCGTTCGAGGAGAAGCGCGGTTTCACACTGCTCGACAAGACGCCGTTCTTCGACTCCGACGCCCTGGCCGTCAAGCCCGCCTACGCGACCGAGTACAAGCTCAAGACGGTCGCCGACCTCAAGAACGTCGACGAGAAGATCAAGCTCGGCGCGCCGCCGGAGTTCCGCACGCGGTTCTCGGGCCTCGTGGGCTTGCGCGAGGAGTACGGGCTGACGAAGTTCGACTTCAAGCCGCTGTCGATCGGCCTGCAGTACCGCGCGCTCGACACGGGCCGCGTCGACACCGCCGACGTGTTCACGACCGATGGCCAGCTGCAGCGCGGCAAGTACGTGGTGCTCAAGGACCCGAAGTTCATCTTCGGCTTCCAGAACGTCGCGCCGGTCGTCAGCAAGAAGGTCCTCGAGGCGCAGGGGCCGGAGTTCGCCGACACGCTCAACGCGGTCAGCGCCAAGCTCACGACGGAGGCCATGCGGCGGATGAATGCGGCGGTGGACATCGACAAGCGCAAGCCGGCGCAGGTCGCCAAGGCGTTCCTGGAGGCCAATCAGCTCGTCTAGGGAACCACGCGGGTGCGGGGGTCCCCGGCACCACCCGGCGGGGGCCCGGCGGACGCGTCTGCCGGCGTCGG
>DASXRF010000334.1:0-1730 GCA_036506755.1 Solirubrobacteraceae bacterium
ACGCTGGTCGTCGTCGCCGGCGCCTCGCTCCACGACCGCGACGAGGCACTCGCCGGCCTGGTCAGGTCGTTCCTCATCGGGGGCCCGACGGCCGTGCTGCTCGCCTCCGGGATCGGCTACCTGCTCGCCACCGCGGGCCTCGCGCCGGTCGAGGCCATGCGCCGGCGCGCCAAGCGCATCTCGCTGACCCGCGGAGGCGACCGCCTCCCGCTGCCCGTCGCCCACGACGAGATCCGCCGCCTCGGCGAGACGCTCAACGAGATGCTCTGCCGGCTCGAGGCCTCCTTCGAGCGCGAGCGGCGCTTCCTCGCCGACGCCAGCCACGAGCTGCGCACGCCGCTCGCCATCGTCAAGGCCGAGCTCGAGGCCGCGATACGCAACGGCCGCGACGCCGCCGCCCTGCGCGAGTCGCTCCATGCGGCCCTCGAGGAGACCGACCACCTGGCCCACCTCGCCGAGGACCTGCTGCTCATCGCCCGCGCCGACGAGGGGCGGCTGCCGCTGCGGCGCGAGCACGTCGAGATCCGCGAGCTGCTCGAGCGCACGCGGGACCGCTTCGCCGACCGGGCCGGGGAGCAGGGTCGCGCCATCCACGTCGAGGCGCCCGGCGAGCTGCGGGCGTCGATCGACCCGCTGCGCGGCCGTCAGGCGCTCGGCAACCTGGTCGACAACGCGCTGCGGCACGCCAGCGGCGACATCGCGCTCTCCGCGCACCGCGCCGGCGACGCGGTCGAGATCGACGTGAGCGACGAGGGGCCGGGCTTCTCACCGGACCCGAGCATCCGGGCGTTCGGGCGCTTCGCCCGCGACGCGACCGCCGGCTCCCGGGCCGGAGCGGGGCTCGGACTGCCGATCGTGCGCGCGATCGCCGAGGCGCACGGGGGAACGGCGACGATCGTCGACGACCCGTCGGCGGGGGCGATCGTCCGCCTGAGAGTGCCTCTCGCGCAAGAGCGCTAAGGTCCCGCGCGTTCTCAGCTTGGTCTCAGCTGGGAGCGCCACATTTCCCAGGCCATGCGCGCGAGTAACAACGATGGACGCAGCGCCCTGAGCGGGCTGATCGTGATCGTCGTCGGGGCGTGGGCGGTCCTGGCGCCGCTGACCTTCGGGGCCGACGAGGCCTCGCGCTGGGGCTGGAACACGCTCCTTCTCTCGGTGCTTCCCGGCGCCGTGGCGGCCGTCGGGGGCCTGGCGATGCTGACCGGCGAGCGGCGCCTGCTCCGGTGCGGCGCCCTGCTCGGGCTGGCGGGCGGCCTGTGGCTCGTCGTGTCCGCGATGACCGGGAGCCTGTGGGCGGCGCCGGGCGCCGGAACGGCGGGAGCGTTCGGCGACTCGATGCGGCTGCTGCTGTGGCTCGCCTTCTTCTTCCAGGCCGGAGCGCTGATCGCCGTGTTCAGCGCGTACGCGCTCGGGTTCCTCGACGCGCTGGCCACCACCCGCTCGGTGCCGGTCGGGATGCCCTCGGGACGCCGGGCGCGCGAGCGCGAGCACGCCCGCTGTGAGGCGCGCCGGCGCCGGGGCAACGTCAGCCCGCTGGCCGTGCAGCCGGAGCGGCTCCACGGAGCCGCCCGGCGGCACACCCGGCCCGACGAGAGCGCCCGCTAGGGGCGCTGCTCGTCGCGGCCGGCCTCGCGCCCGGCCGGCGCCGTCTCGTCCTCCGCCGCAACGCCCTCCGGCTGCTGGCGGATGAAACGCCGTCCGGGCTCGGCGACCGGCACGTCCGCCGGCCG
>DASXRF010000335.1:0-15362 GCA_036506755.1 Solirubrobacteraceae bacterium
GCCGGGTCGCGCACGAAGCCGCGCGGCGAGCCCCAGTGCTGCTGGCGCGGCTCGAGGTCGTAGCCGGCAACGACGAGGCGCGCGATCGCGGCCTCGTAGTCGCCGAGGACCACCGCGACGTGCCCGCGCGGCGGGATGTCCGGCTCGTCGGTGAGCAGGAGGTGCAGCTGCTGGTCGCCGAACGCCAGCCACACCGCCCGGTCGCGCAGCGTCTCCGGCGGCTCGACGCGCGCGAAGCCGAGCAACGCGTAGAACGCGACGCAGGCCTGCGCGTCCTCGAAGCGGGTCTCGAGCGCGACGTGGTGGATCACGCGCGGGCCAGGTTGTCGGCGTGGATCGCACGCTGCGTGGCGCCGCGGCGCGCCAGCGGCAGCTCGGCGCCGGGCAGCGCGCGCACGTAAGCGAGGTCCTCGCGCAGGATGGCCGCGGCGCGCGCGCCGTCGAGCGGCTCGCCGTGGCCGGGGACGACGACCGCGGCGCGCTCGACGAGCGGGGCGAGGCGCTCGAGCGTCGCCAGGTAGGCGTCACGCGAGCCTCCCCGGCTGATCATCGGGATCTCCACCGGCGAGAGGTAGTCGCCGCACACGAGCACGCGCGCGGCAGGGTCCCAGATCGCCATGCCGTCCGGCGTGTGGCCGTCGGCCGGGTGCAGCTCGAGCTCGCCGCCGCCAAGCTCGAGCCTTCCCGGCACCGGCAGGGACTGCAGCTGCCCGAGCGCCAGCGGGCGCCGGCCGCGCACGTACCAGCGCTCGTCGAACCCGCGCAGCTCGCGCTGGGCCGAGCCCAGCTCGCCGGCCAGCCGCTCCGCCGTGGCCTGCGCCACGCCGAGCGCGGCGTCGGGGAACGCGGTGCGCCCGAGCAGGTGGTCCCAGTCGCCGTGCGTGGCGAGCAGCCCGGAGAACGGGAACCGCGCCTGCTCGAGGACGGCGGGCAGCGCGTCGAGCTCCTCGGGCAGGATCGGCGAGTCGACGACGAACGCCTCCTCGCCCCCGCGCAGCACCGTGCACGTGGTCTGCCACACCGCCGACGTCGCTACGAGGACGTCGGGGTGGACGGAGACGACCCTCACATCTAGAGGCCGAAGAGCTTGGCCGCCTCGAGGAGGCTCTTGACCTCCTCGGTCGGCTTCTTCTGGCCCGGCTCGAGCGACTCCTTGTGCCGGTTGACCCACACGACGGGGACCTTCTCCTTCAGGCAGGGCTCGACGTCGTGGTAGTAGCTCGACGCCACGTGCGCCCAGCCCTTCTTGCCGCCGATCCGCCGCGCGCACTCCTTGAAGTGGGCGGGGTCGGGCTTGTAGGAGCGCACCTGCTGCGCCGTGACGACGAGGTCGTAGTCCATCGGGATGTGACGGCGCGTCTGCCCGAGGAGCTTGTCGTCGATGTTGGAGATCAGCCCGATCTGGAACTTCTTCTGGAACTTGTTGAGCTGGGTGACGGTCTCCTTGAACGCCGGCCAGCGCTGGACCGAGTCGGGAAGGAAGCCCGAACGCGACGGCTCCAGCGGCCACTCGATCCGCTTGGCGATCTCCAGCGCGGTGCGGCGCAGGACCTCGGCGTAGAGCTCGTAGGACCCGCCCTCGACCTCGCGCGAGACCTCGTGGAAGAGCCGGATGACCTCGTCGCGGTCGATCGTGAAGCCGTCGCGCGAGGCCTCCCGCTCGAAGGCGTCGGCGACCCCGCTCTCCCAGTCGATGAGCGTGCCGTAGACGTCGAAGGTGACCCACTGGATGCCGGAAGGGAGCGCCATGAGCGGCGGAATGATGCCATGCCGAGCCCTTCCGCTAGGCTCCGCCGCCGCTCATGGACCTGCTCGAGTACCAGGGCAAGCTGCTCTTCAAGCGCCACGGCGTGCCCGTCTCGCCCGGCGCGCCGGCCACCACCGTCGAGGAGGCGCTGGCCGCCGCCGACGAGATCGGCTACCCGGTCGTCGTCAAGGCGCAGGTCCTCATCGGCGGGCGCGGCAAGGCGGGCGGGATCAAGCTCGCCGCCGACCGCGACGAGGCGCGCACGCACGCCGAGGCGATCCTCGGCATGGACATCCGCGGCCACACCGTCCACGACCTGTGGATCGAGAAGGCCTCCGACATCGCCGCCGAGTACTACGCGAGCTTCGTCTTCGACCGCGCGGCCAAGAAGACGCTGGCCATGCTCTCGACCCAGGGCGGCGTGGACATCGAGGAGGTCGCCGAGCGCGACCCGGAAGCGATCGCCCGCGTCCACGTCGACCCGCTGCTCGGCTTCCAGGACTTCCACGCTCGCGAGCTGGCGTTCTCCGCCGGCGTCGACGCCGACGTCGTGCGCGGCGTCGGGTCGCTGTTGTCGCGCCTGTACGACGCCTACGTCGGCGAGGAGGCGATGCTCGTCGAGGTCAACCCGCTCATCGTCACGCCCGACCGCGAGGTCCGCGCGCTCGACGCCAAGGTCACGCTCGACGACAACGCGCTCTTCCGCCACGCCGACAACGCCACGCTGCGCAACCCGAGCGCGGAGGACCCGCAGGAGCAGATGGCCAAGGAGCGCGGGCTCACCTACGTCAAGCTCGACGGCAACATCGGCATCCTCGGCAACGGCGCCGGGCTGGTCATGAGCACGCTCGACGTCGTGGCCCAGGCCGGCGGGCGCCCGGCGAACTTCCTCGACGCCGGCGGCGGCGCCAAGGCCGAGGAGATCACGTCGGCGGTCGAGGTCATCCTCGACAACGAGGCGGTCAGCGCCGTGCTGTTCAACATCTTCGGCGGCATCACGCGCTGCGACGAGGTCGCGCGCGGCCTGATCACCGCCTTCGAGCAGATCAAGCCGGTCGTCCCGTTCGTCGTGCGCCTCGACGGCACCAACGACGAGGAGGGCCGCCGGCTGCTCGCCGAGGCGAACCTGCCCAACGTGCACACCGAGGCAACCATGGACGGCGCCGCCCGCAAGGTCGTGGAGCTGGCCGGATGAGCGAGCAAAGACTGCGTCTTTGCTTTAACGCGAACGCTTCGCGTTCGCCGAGGGCCGCGCGATGAGCATCCTCGTCGGCGAGGACACGCGGCTGTGCGTCTCGGGCATCACCGGGCGCGAGGGCACCTTCCACACGCTCAACAACAAGCGCTACGGCACCAACGTCGTGGCGGGCGTGACGCCGGGCAAGGGCGGCCAGGACGTCGAGGGCATCCCGGTGTTCAACACGTTCGCCGACGCGGTCGCCGACACGCAGGCCAACACCGCGATGATCTTCGTGCCGCCGCGCTTCGCGGCCGACTCGATCCTCGAGGCGGCCGACGCGGGCATCGAGCTCGTCGTGGCGATCACCGAGGGCATCCCCGCCCACGACGAGCTGCGCGTCTACACGCACCTGCAGCGCGACGGCCGCACGCGCCTCGTCGGGCCCAACTGCCCCGGCATCCTCTCGCCGGGCAAGGCCAACGTCGGGATCATCCCGGCGGCCTTCTTCAAGGAGGGCAACGTCGGTGTCGTCTCGCGATCGGGGACGCTGACCTACCAGATCGGCAACGAGCTGGCCCAGCGCGGCTTCGGCAACTCGAGCATCGTGGGCATCGGCGGCGATCCGGTGCCCGGCTCGAGCTTCATCGACGTGATCGCGCTCTTCGAGGACGACCCGCAGACCGAGCTCATCGTGATGAGCGGCGAGATCGGCGGCTCGGCCGAGGAGGAGGCGGCGGAGTTCATCGCCTCCAGCGTGACCAAGCCGGTCGTCGCGTACATCGCCGGCTTCACGGCGCCGCCCGGCAAGACGATGGGCCACGCCGGCGCGATCGTCTCCGGCTCGAGCGGCGGGGCGCAGGCGAAGATCGAGGCGCTCGAGTCGCGCGGGGTGCGGGTGGGCCGCACGCCGACGCAGGTCGCCGAGATCGCCGTCGAGATCCTGGGCGCCTAGCGCTCGACGGATATACGAGCGCGCCGCGCGCAGGCGCGGGGAACGCCCGCCGGGTCCCACGTTCCCCGAGGTGCTCATGCCCTTCTGCAGTACGCCCGCTCGCCGGGCCATCGCTCTCTGCTGTGCCGTAGGCACGTTCGGCGCCGCCGGCCTCGCGTCGGCAGCGCCCTCGGCGACGCTCGCGCCGTCGGACGACACCTACGCGAGCGCCGTCCAGGCGCAGCGCAACTTCGGCGCCGCCAAGCGTCTCGTCGTCGCGCGCGGGCCGAACTCTTTCGCCTTCCTGCGCTTCGCGCTGGGCTCGGCACCGGCCGCCGGCTTCCACGCGACGCTGCGCATCTATCCCCTGACCAGCTCGCCCAAGGGCCTGCGCGTCCGCCGGGCCACCGGCACGGGCTGGGCCGAGCGCACGCTGATCTTCGGCGCGCTTCCCGCCACCGACCACCAGGCCATGGTCCGCACGGGCGCGCTGCGCGCCCGTCGCTGGAAGGAGGTCGACGTCACCCGGCTCGTCGACGACAGCGGGGTGCTCTCGCTGGCGCTGGCCACCAGCGGCCGGCAG
This sequence comes from Solirubrobacteraceae bacterium, assembly GCA_036506755.1. Lineage (GTDB taxonomy): Bacteria > Actinomycetota > Thermoleophilia > Solirubrobacterales > Solirubrobacteraceae > DASXRF01. The sequence goes on from DASXRF010000335.1 coordinate 4,442, forward strand.
CGCATCGTCCTGGCCAGCCGCGAGGCGGGGGCCCAGGCGCCGCGGCTGGTGGTCCGCAACCCGGCGGGTACGGCGAACGTCGCGCCGTCGGCGAGCGAGCCCCAGGCGGCCACGGCCGGGCCCGGGCCTGCGCCCGCGGACTCGCCGGCCTCGCAGCCCGCCCCGGTCCCGCCGCCGGTGCCGCCCGGCCCGGCGCTGGGTCCGCAGCCGACGCCGGACAAACCGTGCGGCGTGACCTCGACGCCGCCGGCGTGGCAGCACGTCGTGTGGATCGTCATGGAGAACCACAGCTACGGCCAGGTCATGAACAACGCGCAGACGCCGTTCACCACGTCGCTGGCCCAGAAGTGCGGCTCGGCGACGAACATGTCGGCCGAGGCGCGCCCGAGCCTGCCGAACTACATCGCGATGACCTCGGGCGGAACGCAGGGGATCGCCGACAACAACCCGCCGTCGTCGCATCCGCTCAACGTCCCGAACATCTTCCAGCTGACCGGCGGGAACTGGCTGTCGCCGCAGGAGTCGATGCCGAGCAACTGCGCGCAGAACAGCTCGGGCTCCTACGCGGTCAAGCACAACCCGGCGGCGTACTACACGAACATCCGGACCGAGTGCATGTCGCTCAACGTCCCGATGAGCGACCCGGTCGACGTGTCGAAGAAGTTCACGCTCATCACGCCGAACATGTGCAACAGCACGCACGACTGCGACGTCGCCACCGGCGACCGCTGGCTGTCGAAGTACATCACCCAGATCCTGGGCAGCGCCGCGTACCGCTCCGGCACCACCGCGCTGTTTTTGACCTGGGACGAGGGCAGCGGCGACCAGCACATCGCCACGCTCGTCGTCTCCCCGAGCACCGTGCCCGGGACCAACAACGGCACGGCCTACAACCACTACTCGATGCTGCGCGCGACCGAGGAGATGCTCGGCCTCTCGCCGCTCATCGGCCAGGCCGCCGGCGCGGCCAGCATGCGCGCCGGCTTCAACCTCTAGCCCACGCGTGAACAAGCGCCGGCGGCCCCGCGGCCGCCGGCGCCGCGCTCCGGCTCGACACATGTACGAGGGCCGGCGAAACCACCGGCGGGAACGACGCCCCGGTCCCACGTTCCCGACCTGACTGGTGGTCAATGTCCTTCAGCAGTAGGCCCGCTCGGCGGGCCATCGCTCTCTGCATCGCTGTCGGCGCCTTCATGGCCGACGTCGAGGGGCGCGCGTTGGCTGCGCCCTCGGCGACGCTGTCACCGACCGACGACAGCTACGTCACCTCCCTGCACTCCGCGCGCAACTTCGGCACCTCCGGGCGCCTCGTCGTCACGCGGCGGCCGGCGTCGCGCGCCTATATGCGCTTCAACATCGGCTCCGCGCCGGCGCAGGGCTTCACCGCCACGCTGCGTATCTACCCATTGACCAGCTCCAAGAAGGGGCTGCGGCTGCGCCGCGTCGCCGACACCGGCTGGTCCGAGCGCTCGCTGAGGTACCGCTCCGCGCCGGCGGCCGACCGCGTCGTCGCGCACTCCGGCAGGCTCCGCGCCCACCGGTGGAAGAGCATCAACGTCACCCGGCTCGTCAACGAGCGGGGTGTGCTGTCGATCGCCCTGGCCACGAGCGGCCGGCAGCGAATCGTGCTGGCCAGCCGCGAGAACCGCCGGCGCGCGCCGCGGCTCATCGTGCGCAACCCCGCGGGCACGACGAGCGTCACCCCGTCAACCTCTCCGAGCCCCGCCCCCGGTCCTGAACCTGGCGCCGCGCCGGACCCGGTCCCACCACCCGTGCCGCCGCCGTCGCCGCAGGCGGTCATCGCGGCGGCCGGCGACATCGCCGGCTCCCCCACCAGTGCCGAGCCCACCGCGAAGATCCTCGACACACTCAACCCGGACGCGGTGCTCACCTTGGGCGACAACGCCTACCAGTCGGGCACCATGAACGAGTTCAAGTCCTACTACGACCCGACCTGGGGCCGTTTCAACGCGAAGGTCAAGCCCTCCCCCGGCAACCACGAGTACAACAGTGGCGGGACGGGCTACTTCGACTACTTCGGCCCTCTGGCCGGACCGCGGGGCAACGGCTACTACTCCTACGACCTTGGTGGCTGGCACCTGGTCGCCCTCAACTCGAACATCCCCAGGGATGCGGCGTCGCCCCAGGTGGCCTGGCTCAAGAACGACCTGGCCAGCCACAGCTCGCAGTGCACCCTGGCCTACTGGCACCACCCGCGCTGGAACATCGGCACCAAGGGCGACGACGCCTCGCAGGCCGGACTGTGGGACACGCTCTACGACGCCGGCGCGGACGTGGTGCTCGTCGGCCACGACCACAACTACCAGCGCTACTACCGCCAGGACAAGACCGGCGCCCGCGACGACGCCCGGGGCATCCGCCAGTTCACGGTGGGCACCGGAGGGGCGGGGCACTACGGCATGTCGCCGAAGCCGCCGGCGGAGGTCGCCAACAGCGACACCTTCGGTGTGCTCAAGATGACGCTGCGCCCGGGCTCCTACGACTGGCAGTTCCTGCCCGAGGCGGGGAAGACGTTCACCGACTCGGGCTCGGAGAGCTGCCACTGAGCGCTCGCTGAGCGATCCGGCGGCCGCGTCCCTCGGGGACGCGGCCGCCGGCGCCGTTCCGCTCGTTGGACACATGTACGAGGGCACGCGCCGCGGCGATCGGGAACGACGCCTGGCGGCCGGACCTCCCTCTCCGCCATTGCGGGTGCGCCGGCCGGTCCCACGTTCCCCGACCTCCAGGTGCTCATGCCCTTCAGCAGTCCCCCCGCACGGCGGGCCCTCGGCCTCTGCCTCGCAGCGTGCGTCTTCGCCGCCTGCGCCGTCGGCCTCGCGTCGGCAGCGCCGTCCGCGACGGTCGCACCATCCGACGACGTCTACGCCACGGCCAAGAAGGCCGACAGGAACTTCGGCGCGTCCAAGTACCTCATCGTCAAGCGCAAGCCGGCGACGCGCTCGTACATGCGCTTCAACCTCGACTCGGCGCCCCCGGCGGGCTTCCACGCGACGCTGCGCGTCTATCCGCTGACGAGCTCCAAGAAGGGCCTGCGCCTGCGCCGCGCCGCGGACGCGGGCTGGACGCAGTCGAACCTGACGTTCCGCTCGCTCCCGAGCACCGACAAGACGGCCGTCCACTCGGGCGCGCTGCGCGCTCACCACTGGAAGGACATCAACGTCACGCGCCTCTTCGGCGACAGCGGCGTCCTCCCGCTCGCGCTCGCGACCAGCGGCCGCGCGCGCATCGTCCTGGCCAGCCGTGAGGCGGGCAAGCACGCGCCGCGACTGATCGTCCGCACGCCGGCCGGCACGACCAACGTCACGCCGTCGACCGAGCCCTCCCCGTCGGCCTCGCCCGACCCGGTGCCGCCCCCGGCGCCCGCGCCGCAGCCCGCCGGGCCGGAGCCGAACTCGGCCCAGCCGTGCGGGGTGCGCTCCGCCGCGCCGACGTGGCAGCACGTCGTCTGGATCGTGATGGAGAACCACTCGATGTACCAGATCATGGGCTCGGCCAGCGCGCCGTACATCAACCACCTGGCCCAGCAGTGCGGCTACGCGAGCAAGTTCTTCGCCGAGACGCACCCGAGCCTGCCGAACTACATCGCGATGACCTCGGGCGACCCGCAGGGCATCAGCGACGACGCGCCGCCGTCCGCGCACCCGCTCAACGTGCCGAGCATCTTCTCCCAGCTGGGCACCGACTGGAAGTCGCTGCAGGAGGGCATGCCGAGCAACTGCCTCCGCGGCGACGCCGGCAAGTACGCCGTCAAGCACAACCCGGCCGCGTACTACATGAACATCGACGCGGCCTGCAAGGCGCAGGACATCCCGCTCGGCGCCCAGCCGGACGTGTCGGCGAAGTTCACGTTCATCACGCCGGACCTGTGCAGCGACATGCACGACTGCCCGGTCAACGCGGGCGACCAGTGGCTGTCGAACTGGGTCCCCAAGATCCTCGACAGCCCCGAGTACAAGTCGGGGACGACGGCGGTCTTCCTGACGTTCGACGAGGACGACCACAGCGCCGGCAACCAGATCGCGACGGTCGTGCTCTCGCCGAGCACGCGGGTCGGCACGAACGACGCCACCCGCTACGACCACTACTCGATGCTGCACACCACCGAGGAGATGCTGGGGCTGCCGACGACCCTCGGCGCCGCGGCCACGGCCAACAGCATGCGAGCGGGCTTCAACCTCTGAGCTTGAGGCCCTCCTAACCGGGAAGTCACAACGCCGGCGGTAGTGTCGCGGGGACGCCGCCCCGCCACGGCCGCCGGCGTCGTGCTTCCCAGGATGAGGCTGCACCGCCACCCGCCTCTGCTCGCGATCGGACTGGTCCTCGCGGCCCCGTCCGCGGACTTCTTCGTGAGCGCCAACCGGCCGCGCGACGACTTCGGCGCGGCCAAGCGCCTGGTCGTGGCGGGCCGCCCGACGGCCCGCGCGTACCTGCGCTTCCACCCCAGCCAGCCGCTCAGCCCGGGGGCGAGCGTGACGCTGCGCATCTACCCGCTGACCGACGCGCCGGCGGGCGTGCTGGTCCGCCGCGCCTCGAGCCGGCCGTGGCGCGAGCGCGGGACGTCGTACCGCCGCGCGCCGCAGGTCGGCTCGCTGGCGATCGCGTCCGGCCGGCTGCGCAAGCACCGCTGGCGCTCGATCGACATCAGCGCGGTGGCGAGCACGCGCGGCGACGTCTCGCTCGCGCTGACCGCCGCCGGCTTGCGGCCGGTGGCGATCGCCAGTCGCGAGTCGGGATCCACTGCGCCGCGGCTGATCGTCGATCAGCCCCAGCTGCTGCCCGAGCCGGGCCTTGGCCCGCCGGGGATCCGCCCGCCGCCCGGCTCGCCGCCCGGCCGGCCGGTCGTCGTCCCCGCGCCGGGGGCCGCGCCGTCGGCCGCCACGCCGTGCGGCGTCGCCGCCGCGCCGCCGGCCTGGCAGCACGTGGTCTGGATCGTCTTCGAGAACAAGAACTACATGGACATCGTGGGCGCCCCAGACGCGCCCTACATGAACGCCGTGGCCGCGCAGTGCGGCCTGGCCACGAACTTCTTCGCCGAGGCCCACCCGAGCCTGCCCAACTACATCGCGATGACGTCAGGCTCCACGCAGGGCGTGACGGGCGACAGGTCGCCGGACGAGATCGTCCCGCCGCTGGCGGCGCCGAGCATCTTCTCCCAGCTGGGGTCCGACTGGCGGGCGCTGATGGAGTCCATGCCGACGAACTGCGCCGCCTCGAGCGCGGGCGAGTACGCCGTCAACCACAATCCCGCCGTCTACTACGCCGACATCGCGGGGGCGTGCGCCCTGCAGGACGTGCCGCTCACCGACCCGCCGGACCTCTCGGCGCGGTTCACGTTCGTCATGCCGAACAAGTGCAGCGCGATGCACGACTGCTCGGTCGCGACCGGCGATACGTGGCTGTCCCTGTTCCTGCCCAAGGTCCTCGACAGCCCGGAGTACCGCTCGGGCACGACCGCCGTGTTCATCACCTTCGACGAGTCCCACGGCGGGGGCGGGCAGCACATCGCGACGTTCATCGTCTCGCCGAGCACGCCGGTCGGGGCGCAGGACGCGACGCCCTACAGCCACTACTCGCTGCTGCGCACGACCGAGGAGATGCTCGGGCTGCCGCTGCTGGGCAACGCGGCGATCGCGCCGAGCAAGCGAGTCGCGTTCAACCTCTAGCGGACGGGTCCACTAGCGCTGCTATACGTCCGGGGGTGCCGGGTCTGAGCGACGTCTCCCAGACGCTGGACGCGCTGGAGCGCAAGCTGCGCGATCTCGAGAGCGGGCTCGGGGTGGCGCCGGCCCCCAGAGCAGCGCCGGCGCCCACCTCGGGCGGCGGCGGGCTCGACGAGCTCGCGCGCCAGATCGACGACCTCGGGCGGTTCCGCGAGCAGCTCGAGCGCGTGGGGCGGGAGCTCGAGCAGGAGTATGCGCGCGTGCTTGCGCGGCTGGGCGACGCGGGGGCCCGGGACGCGCCGGCGCCCGCCCCGGAGCCGCCGGCGGCGGCGCCTCCGGCGCCGGAGCCGCCCCCCGGGCCGCCGCCTGTCGCCCCGCCCGAGCCCGTCGTGCTGGACGCCGGCCCGTTCGCGGACCTCGCCGCCCTCGGCGCCTTCGAGCAGGCCGTGTCAGGCATCGGCGGCGTCGCGGCGGTCGACGTGACCGGCTTCGAGGGCCGGCGCGCGCTCGTCGAGGTGCGCCTGTCCGCGCCGGTCGCGCTGGCCGCCGAGCTGCGCCTGGCGCTGCCGGACGCGTCCGTGCGGGAGGGGAGCGCGCCCGACCGGCTCGTGCTCGACCTCGAGGCGCCGGCGTGACGCGCGCGCTGGCCGGGACCGCCGCGACGCTAGCCGTGTTCGCGGTCTTCCTGATCGCGTTCCTGGTCGCGCCGGTCGCGGTGCTCGCGATCTTCGCGCTCGGCCTCAGCGCGGCCGAGCGCGCACGGCGGCGGCGCTGAGCCCGCCGTCCGACGGGCGGACTATCGTCGCGGCGCTTCCGGTGCAGCAGACGCCGACCGCCCCCGAGCCCAGCCGGGCCGCGCTGCGGCGCCTCGCGCTGCGCCTCGGGCTGCCGTTCGTCACCCTCGATCCTGCGCGCGCCGAGGAACCCGACTACGTGGACGTCGGCCCGCTCGCCGCGTCGCTGATCCCCGAGCCGGTCTGCCGAGCGCGCCGCGTGCTGGCGATCGCCTTCCACGGTGGCGTCGTCACCGTCGCCACGCCCGACCCCTTCGCCGACGTCCGCGATCTCACCGACCGGCCGGTCCGCGTGGTCGCCACGACGGGCGAGGACCTCGAGGCCGCCTTCGCGCACGTCTTCGGCGCCCCGGCTCCGGCGCACGGCCGGCTCGGGGAGCGCCTCATCGCCACGGGCGCCGTGACCGGCGAGCAGGTCGCGGCGGCGCTGGTCCTGCAGGCCCGCGGCGGCGGGCGGCTGGGCGAGCTGCTCGTGCACGCCGGCGCGACGGGGGAGCGCGAGGTCGCCCTCGCGCTCGCCGGCCAGCTCGACCTGCCCTACGCGGACACCGAGGAGGCCGAGCCCGACCAGCACGCCGTCGCGCTCGTCCCCGAGCGGCTGGCCCGCGCGCTGCGCGTGGTGCCGCTGGCCGCGGGCCCGGGGTGGCTCGAGCTCGCCGTGTCCGAGCCCCTGACCGGGGCGCAGCGCGACGAGCTCGCCGAGGCGGCCGGCGGTCGCGAGATCCGCGCCCGGCTGGCCGCGCCGCGGGCACTGGAGGCGCTGCTGCGCCGCGTCCACGCCACCGAGCACGCGACCCTCGCGCGCACCTCGCTGTTCATGCGCTTCCCCGACGAGTCGGCGGCGCGCGTGCTGAGCCCGGCGCAGCGGCGGGCCGGCGCGGCGCTCGTCGTCGCCGTGCTCGTCGGGCTGCTCGCCGCGCCGGGGACGACCGCCACGATCGTGCTGGGCGCGGCGGCGGCCTTCATCGTCGCGGCGACCGCGACGCGCCTCGCGCTCGCCTTCGGCGCCCTCGGGCGCGGCGGTGGCCTGGCCGTCACGGACGCCGAGCTGGCCGGGCTGGACGAGCACCGGCTGCCGACATACACGGTCCTCGTCCCGCTGCTGCGCGAGGCCGCCGTGCTCGGCCGCCTGCTCGCCGCCCTTGCCGCGCTCGACTACCCGCGCCACCTCCTCGATGTCCGCCTGCTCGTCGAGGCCGACGACGCCGAGACGCTCGCCGCCGCCGAGCGCGCCGCGCTGCCACCGCACGTCACGCTCGTCGAGGTCCCGCCCGGCGCGCCGCGCACCAAGCCGCGCGCGCTCGCCTACGGGCTGCTGCTCGCGCGCGGCGAGCGCCTCGTCGTCTACGACGCCGAGGACCGGCCTCCGCCCGACCAGCTCAAGGCCGCCGTGGCCGCGTTCGGCCGCGCCGGCGCGCGCGTGGCGTGCCTGCAGGCGCGCCTGGCGCCGTTCAACGCCGAGCGCGGGCTGCTCGAGCGGTGGTTCGCGGCCGACTACGCCGTCCAGTTCGACCTCCTCCTCCCCGCGCTGGCCGCGCGCCGGGCGCCGCTGCCGCTGGGCGGCACGTCGAACCACTTCGTCACCGAGCGACTGGTCGACCTCGGCGGCTGGGATCCGTTCAACGTGACCGAGGACGCCGACCTCGGCATCCGCCTGCACAAGGTGGGGCTGCGCACGGCGGTGCTCGACTCGACGACGCTCGAGGAGGCGCCCGGCGAGCTGGGCAACTGGCTGCGCCAGCGCTCGCGCTGGAGCAAGGGCCACGTGCAGACGCTGCTCGTCCATCTGCGCCACCCCGTGCGACTGGTCCGCCGGCTCGGTGTGCGCGGAGCCCTGACCTTCGCCCTCGTCCTCGGCGGCGCGCTCGTGCCGCTGCTCGCCGCGCCGCTCTGGCTGCTGACGACGCTGTGGTTCCTGACCGGCCCGCCGTGGCTGGGCGACGTCTTCCCCGGCGCGGTCTTCCACCTCGCCGCGGTCGGCGCGCTCGCCGGCACGGTCGGCGCGGTGCTGCTGGCGGTCGCCGGCACGCTGCAGCGCGGTCGGTTCGGGAGCGTGCGCCACGCGCTCCTCGCCCCGCTCGCCTGGGGCCTGATCGCGGTCGCCGCGTGGCGCGGCGTCCTGCAGCTGCCCACGCGCCCGCACCTGTGGGAGAAGACCGAGCACGGCCTCGACCAGCCCGAGGCGGCGTGATGGCGATCGCGATCGCCCCGCGGACGATCCCGTCGGTGGCCGCGCGCCAGGCCGCGCCGGCCGCGCTCGCGGTCCGCGCCGTCGTCGCGCTCGGCGTCGCGGCCGGCTACGCGCTGCTCGGCGCGCACCTGGTCATCGGGCTGGACGCGACCGCGCCGGCGGCGCTCGATCGCCTCGCGCGCGCGGATCTGGTCTGGCACGGCGCCGCGCCGAAGCTCGCGGCGCTGGGCTTCGGCGCGCCGCCGCTGGGCGGGCTCGCGCTGGTGCCGCTCGCGGTGTCCGAGACGCTGGCGAGCTCGCTCGCCGCGCTGCCGATCCTCGGCGGGCTGTGCGGCGCGGTCACGGTCGTCGCGCTGGACCGCGCGCTGGCCCGCTGCGGGCTGCGCGGGGCGCGCCGCGTCCCGCTCGTCGCCGCCTTCGCGCTCAACCCGCTCGTCGCCTTCCAGTTCACGACCGGCACGCCCGCCGCGCTGGAGCTCGCGCTGCTCGCCCTCGCCCTGCGCGGCCTCGTCGGCTGGGCCAACCACGCCGACCCGCGCGCGCTACTCGGCGCCGGCACGGCGTTCGCCGCCGCGGTGCTCACGCGCTACGAGCTCGCCGTGTGGGCGGTGGTGGCCGGCCTGCTCGTCGCTGCGGCGCTCGCCGCGCGCGGCGCGCCGCGCGAGGAGGTCGAGGGCTCGGCGACCGCCTTCTACGCGCCCGCCGTCGCCGCGCTCGCCGTCTGGACGCTGCTCGGCGCGGTCATCGCCCACGCCGCCTTCGGCTGGGCCCGCGACGCCTTCGCTGCCGGGGCGCCCGCCGGCCTGGACGCGGGCGAGGCGGCGCGGCGCCTCGGCGAGCTGCTCGCGCGGACGTCCCCGCTCGCCGTCCTCGCGCTCGGCGCGCTGCTCGGCGGGCGGTCGGCGCGGCGCGACGCGGTCGCCGCGGGGCTCGCCGCGCTGATCGCGATCGGCGCCGCGGCGGCCGCGGTCCACGCCTACGCCGCCGACACGACCGGCCCGCTCGCGCTGGCCGCCGGACCGCCGCTGCTGCTCGCCTCGCTCGTCGGCGCCGGCTGGGCCCAGCGCGGCGCGGGCGCGCGGCGCCAGGCGCTGTGGTGGGCGACGCTCGCGCTCCTGCTGATCGGCGGCGCGACGGCCTGGCGCGCGCTCGAGGGCTACCGCTACCAGGGCGGGGAGCGCGCGTGGGCGCGCGCCCTGCGCACGGGCGACGACCAGCACACGACCGCCGCGGCGCGCGCCATCGCCCGCGCGGTCCGGGCGACCGGCGCCCGCCGCGCGAGCGTGCTCGCCGACGAGGCGGGCACCGGCGCGGCGATCGTGCTCAGCGAGCGCCCCGCCGCGTTCCTGACCCACGCCGGCGCCGGCGACGCGCGCTGGAGCGCCGCGCTGCGCTCGCCCGCCGGGCGCGTCGGCTACGTGCTCGCCGCGCTCGGCGACGACGTCGACCGCGCCCGCCCCGGCCTGCTCGACGGCCGCAACCGCGGCCTGCTGGTGATCGCCGCCGCGGGGCCCTACGTCCTCGCCCGCGTCGTCCGCTAGCCCGGCTAGGGGTCTGACCCCTATTTCAGTTAATCTCAACTTCGCCGGCGCGCCGCCACGGCGGGCACTGAGGCGAGCTTCTAAGGTGCAGGGCATGGCCGACACGATCTCCTTCGCCCGCGGAGCCCCCTCGCTCGACATCGTCGACGTCGACGGCCTCAAGGAGGCCGCCGCCCGCGCCTTCGCCAACGACCCGGGCGGGGCGACCGCCTATGGCACCTCGGTCGGCTACGTGCCGCTGCGCAAGTGGATCGCCGAGCAGCACGGCGTCGACGTCGAGAACGTGCTCGTCACCAACGGCTCGATGCAGGCCGACGCGTTCCTCTTCGACGAGGTCGTCTCCCCCGGCGACGCGGTGATCGTCGAGCGCCCGACGTACGACCGCACGCTGCTCGGCCTGCGCGAGCGCCAGGCCGACGTCCGCTCGATCGAGCTCGAGCCCGACGGCATCGACGTCGCCGGCCTGGGGGCGCTGCTCGAGGGCGGCGTGCGCCCCAAGCTCGCGCACATCATCCCGAACTTCCAGAACCCGGCCGGCTACACGCTCTCGCGCGACAAGCGCGAGACGCTGCTCGAGCTCGCCCGCGACCACGACTTCCTCATCTTCGAGGACGACCCCTACGTCGAGCTGCGCTTCAGCGGCGAGCGGCTCCCCACGATGCTCTCGATGGACTCCGGCCAGCGCGTGGTCTACGCGTCGTCGTTCTCCAAGAC
>DASXRF010000336.1:0-1720 GCA_036506755.1 Solirubrobacteraceae bacterium
GCCGCCGGGGTCGCCGCCTGTGGCCTCGCGGCCGGCGGCATCTTCGGCGCGCTCGCCATCGGCAAGATGCACGACTACGACGACCGCGCGCCCAGGTCGGGAGTCGTCCAGGACGACGCCCGCCAGCGCGCGCTGTCCGACGACGGCAAGCGCGACGCCGTCATCGCCGACGTCGCGCTCATCGTCGGCGTCGCCGCGGCGGCCGCGAGCTTCTACTGGTTCAAGACCGAGGGCAGATCGGACGGGCGCTTCGAGGTGCGGCCGGTCGCGGCCGGAATCGGGGTGTCGGGTCGTTTCTAGACAAGGAGATCATCATGAAGCTCGCCGCCGTCACGTTCGTCATCGCGGCGCTCGCGGTCCCCGCGCGCGCCGACAAGGGCAAGCCGTACACCTCGGTCACGCTCGGCTTCACCGCGAGCTTCCCGTACGAGGTCCAGGAGCAGACTGCTCCCGACGGCAGCGGCACCGCGGCCGGCATCGATCCGTCGGGCATCATGTACATGGTGGGCATGTTGCCGGTCCCCGACGAGGCGGCCAAGAAGCCCATCAAGGACCAGCTCGACGACGGCCTGGCCGGCATGGTCGAGAAGGTGCACGGCAAGGTGGCGTCGCAGAAAGACATCAAGCTGGGCGGGAGCCCGGGGCGCGAGGCCGAGATCGACCTCGAGGGCGGGCACGCGACGTTCCGCGTCTACATCGTCGAGCGCAAGGGCTACCTCATCGGGGTCGTGCACAAGGACGGCACGACGCTGCCCATGAAGCCCGCCGACTTCTTCTCGTCGTTCAAGCTGACGAAGAAGAAGTAGTCACTTCGACGCGCCCCGCTTGCGCGCGACCCAGTCGTCCCACTGCCCGAACGCCCGCATCTGCTCCTCGAGCTTGGTGGCGCGGATGAGCTTCTCGACCTCGGCGCGCGTCTGGCGGCGGCCGGCGCGCTCGGGCGCGTCGGCGATGCCCCACACCAGCGCCGCGGCGATGGCGGCGTTGGCCTGCGCCTCGCGCGCGTCCACCTTGTCGAAGGTGTCAGACGACGCGTGGTAGTCGGGCAGGTAGGGCGCGGCGTCCTGGTTCGCGACCAGGTTGGGCACGCCCGAGAGGAGGAAATCGAAGTTGTCGGTGCCGTCGATCCCGTCGGGGAGCAGGGTGAACGGCCCGAGACCGGCCACCGGCGCGAGCGCCGCCTCGACCGGCTTGCGCAGCTCCTCGCGGCCCGAGAGGAAGAAGCCGTGGGTCCGGCCCGAGCCGATGTCGAAGGTCACGGTCATGACGTGGCGGTCGAGCTCGGCGGCGTGGGCGAGCACGTACGCGGCCGAGCCGAACATGCCCTGTTCCTCGCCGTTCCAGAGGATGAAGCGCACGGTGCGGCGCGGCGCGACCCCGAGCTCCTTCATGCCGCGCGCGACGTCGATGACGAGCGCGGCGTTGACGCCGTTGTCGTTCGCGCCCGTGCCGAGGTCCCAGGAATCGAGGTGGGCGCCGAGGATCACGATCTCGTCGGGCTTCTCGCGCCCGCGCAGCTCGGCGACGACGTTGCGCGCGGTGTAGGCGCCGCCCGCGTGGTTCTCGATGTCGAGCTTGACGCGTACCTCGCCCGCCGCCGCCAGCCGCCGCAGCCGCTGCGCCTGCTCGCGCGAGATGACGGCGACGGGGAAAGGCAGCGGCGGGCCGAACGCCACCGGGTGGCGGTAGAGCAGGCCGCGCGGGTGCGAGGACTCGAGCA
>DASXRF010000337.1:0-6272 GCA_036506755.1 Solirubrobacteraceae bacterium
GGCCGCCGTGGAGCTGCAGCGCGCGATCGACGTCGTCGTGCATCACCTTGGCGCCGAAGAACTTGATCAGCGACACGTCATGGCGGGCTGCGGTCGACCCGTACATGTCGATTCGCCACGCAGCGTGGAGGGTCATCAGACGCGCGGCCTGCATCTCCGCAGCCGAGTCGGCGATCCAGGTCTGCACGGTCTGCTTGTCGCGGAGCAGCCCGCCCCGGACGGGACGGTAGACCGCACGCTCGCACATCATGTCGAAGGCCCGTCTCGCCACGCCCAGCCAGCGCATGCAGTGGTGGATGCGCCCGGGATACAGGCGCTGCTGCGCGATCAGGAACCCCGCGCCCTGCGCGCCGAGCAGCGCGTCGCCGGGCACGCGGACGTCCTCGTAGAGGATCTCGGCGTGGCCGCCGTACTTGCCGAACTCGTCCTGCGGATGCTCCATCGTCGGCACGTCGCGCAGGACGTTCACGCCGGGCGTGTCGGCCGGGACGATGAACATCGACGCGCGCTGGTGCGGGCGGGCGTCGGGGTCGGTGACCGCCATGACGATCAGGAAGTCCGCGATCGATCCGTTCGACGAGAACCACTTGTGCCCGTTGATGACCCAGTCGTCGCCGTCGCGCACCGCGCGCGTCGACAGCGTCGTCGGGTCCGACCCGGCGTTGTCGGGCTCGGTCATCGAGAACGCGGAGTGCAGGTCGCCGGCGAGCAGCGGCCCGAGCCAGCGCTCCTTCTGCTCCGGCGTCCCGGCCATCGCGAGGATCTCGGAGTTGCCCGAGTCGGGCGCCTGGTTGCCGAAGGCGAACGGCGCGTAGGGCGAGGTGCCGAGCACCTCGTGCATCAGGCCGAGCTTGACCTGGCCGAAGCCCTGGCCGCCGAGCTCGGGGTCGAGGTGCGCCGCCCACAGGCCACGACGCTTGACCTCCTCCTGCAGCGGCGCCATCGCGCGCATGAGCGCCTCGTAGGGCAGGTCGAGGACCTCGAGCGGCCAGATCTCCTCGCGCACGAACTCCTGCATCCAGTCCAGGTGCGCCTGGAAGTCCGCGTCCGTCGAGAAGTCCCACGCCATGTCAACCGCTCCCTCGCGTTCGAGTCGTCGTTGCAGGGTAGGCGGGCGGGCCGCTGCGCGTGCGGGAGATCCTCACCGGGGTCGGATAGGACGTCCGTCCAGTCCGGCTCAAAACCCCCGGGCGACCGGACGATACGAACCGCGACCATGTCGGACCCTCTCAGCATCAACGGCCCCGGTCTGCCGGCTCCGATCCTCCACGCGCTCGTGCCGCGGCGCACGCCGGTGGACGTCCCGCCGCCGTCGCACCGCATCCAGCCGCCGCCGTCGTCGGGCGCCGAGTTCTCCTCGACGCATGACGACGTCGGCCGCGGCGACGCGCAGCTGCTGAGCGACCTGCGCTCGCTGGCCGAGCTGCACCGCATGCACCAGGCCACGCGCACCGCTCAGCCCGCCGGCTCCTCGAACGAGTCGTAGCCCGGCCGCGCGACCGCGAGCTTGTCGCGGACCGACTCGCGCAGGAGCGCCAGCGCCTCGGCCCAATGCCCGTCCAGGCGCCCGGCGCGGATCGCGTCCGCCACGCGGCGTTGCAGCGCGCGGGCATCGTCGTCGCCGCCGGCCGGCTGCCCGGCCAGCGCCAGCAGCCGCTCCATGCGCTCGCGCTCGGCGGGCTCGCCCGGCGCGTCCGGGCCGAGCTCGCGCCCGACGATCGTCGCCACGTTGGCCGCCACGCGCACGCCGAAGCGCTCCTCGCGCGGCAGCCGCGGCGCCAGCTCGCCGGCCAGCCAGCCGGCCAAGGCGTCGAGCAGCTCGTGGGCGTCCGGTCGGTCCTGCATCAGGCGACCAGGCCGAGCAGGTCCCACTCAGGCTCGCACGCGCGGCGCCCGATCGCGAGGTGCTCGAGCGTCCGGCGCCGCGCCTGCACGACGCAGATGACGCCCCAGCGCACGTTGCCCAGCACCTCCCAGAAGCGCAGCTCGCCGGGCGTCACGCGCCGCCCGCCCGCCTGCGCGTAGGCGTCGAGCAGCTGCTCGCGGGTGCCGAGCCCGAGCGCCGGACGCTCGTCGTTGCCGAAGCGCCACGAGCGCAAGCAGGCCCACGCGAGGTCCTCGGCGCCGTCGCCGGCGTGGCACAGCTCCCAGTCCAGCAGCGCGACCAGGCCGCCCTCGTCGACCATGAGGTTGCCGAGCCGCAGGTCGCCGTGGACGAGCACGGGCTCGCGCGCGGCGGGGAGGTGCGCGCGCAGCCAGCGCAGCCCGAGCTCGAGCGCCGGATGGGGCTCGCCGGTCTCGTCGAGCTGCGCCTCGAGGGCGGCGATCGCCGCGGGAGCCGGCGCGTCGGCGGGCGCGGGGAGCTCGGCGGGCGGCGCGAGGGCGTGCACGGCGGCGGCCGCGCGCGCGACCTCGTCGACGAGCCGCCCGCGCGCCGTCGCGTAGCGCTCGTCGCGCAGCAGTCGCCGCGGGATGGCCTCGCCCTCCAGTCGCTGCATCACGATCCCCGTGCCGTCGTCGCTCAGCCAGTGCGGCGTGGCCACCGGGACGGCGTGCGCGTGCGCGGCGCGCAGGGCGGCGAGCTCGCCCCTGCGGCCCTCGGGCTCCTCCAGGCCCGGCGGGTCGCGGCGCAGCACCATCGCATGACGCTCGGCCCCGGCGACGACGTCGAAGCCGTACAGCTCGCGCGACGCCCCGCCGGCGAGCGGCACGAGCGCCTCGACGCGGGCGCCGGCGCCGAAGTGCGCGCGCGCCTGGGCGCTGAGGGCCTCATCGAGGGTCATGTCCGGGCGCGATCATGCCGGAGAGGGCGTGGTCCTGGTAAGAAAGGTCCGGCGGCGCCAGCCGTCACGCCGACCCGACCAGGAGCACGAAACGCATGGCCGCACAGCAGCACCTCGACCGCCTGACGGCGATAGACGCCTCGTTCCTCCACCAGGAGAGCGCGGTCTCGCACATGCACGTCGGCGCGGTGACGATCTTCGAGGGCCCGCCACCCGCCTTCGAGGAGATCTCCGACGCGCTGCGCAGCCGGCTGCATCTCGTCCCTCGCTACCGCCAGCGGCTGGCCGTCCCGCCGCTCGGCACCGGCCGTCCGTTGTGGGCCGACGACCCCGACTTCAACCTCGAGTACCACATCCGCCAGACCGCGCTGCCCGACCCGGGCTCAGAAGAGCAGCTGTTCAACCTGGCCTCGCGGATCTTCTCCCAGCAGCTGGACCGCACCAAGCCGCTGTGGGAGCTGTGGGCGGTCGAGGGCCTGGCCGACGGGCGCTTCGCGCTCATCTCCAAGTCGCACCACGCGCTTATCGACGGCATCTCCGGCGTCGACCTGGCCACGGTCATGTTCGACGTGCAGCCGGTCCCGCGGAAGATCGAGCACACCGGCGTCCCGTGGACGGCCGCGCGTCAGCCCGCCGGCGTCGACCTGCTGGCCGCCGGCGCGCGCGACATCGTCCGCAGCGGGCTGCGGGTGGCCGCCGGGGCGGTGGGCGCGCTCGCCCACCCCGATCGCACGGTGGGCGCCGCGGTGACCGCGGCCGAGGGGCTCGGCGAGGTCGTCTGGGCCGGGCTCAACCCGGCGCCGGCCACGCCGCTGAACGTCGAGATCGGCCCGCACCGCCGGCTGGTCGGCGCGCGCGCCCGCCTCGAGGACTTCAAGCTCGTCAAGTCGACGTTCTCGACGACGGTCAACGACGTCGTCCTAGCTGTGGTCACGGGTGCGCTGCGCGACTGGCTGCGCTCGCGCGGCGTACGGACCGAGGGCCTCGAGCTGCGGGCGCTCGTCCCCGTGTCGATCCGCGCCGAGCACGAGCACGGGACGCTCGGCAACCGCATCGCCGCGATGCGGGGGCCGGTCCCCGTCTACATCGACGACCCGCTGACCCGGCTGCGGGCGGTCAAGGAGGCGATGGACGGCCTGAAGGAGTCCAAGCAGGCGGTGGGCGCCGAGGTGCTCGCCAGCGTGCAGAACTTCGCCCCGCCGACGATCCTCGCCCAGGCCTCGCGCCTGAACTTCTCCACGCGGCTGTTCAACCTGATCGTCACCAACGTGCCCGGGCCGCAGTTCCCGCTCTACGCCTACGGCCGCGAGATGCAGGAGATCTTCCCGGTTGCCTTCCTGCCGAAGAACCACGCGCTTGCCATCGCGATCATGTCCTACAACGGCGCGGTGAACTTCGGCCTCCTCGGCGACCTCGACGCGCTGCCGGACATCGGCGCGATCGCCGACGGCATCCCGCGCCACCTCGACGCGCTGCTCGCGCTCGCGCGCGAGACGCCGGCGCCCGAGCCGGTCCCGGTCTAGCGTCTAGTGGACGGGTCCACTAGCGGCGAACGACGCGCGTGCGCGCGCCCGGACGGGCGGGGAACGGCTGGACGTTGCCCGCCCGGTCGACCGCCTGCACGTAGAACGCGTAGCGCGCGCGGCGGCGGGCCGAGACGCGCAGGCGTGAGCGGGTCGTGACGGCGAAGCGGACCGGGCGCCCGCCGTCGATCGAGCGGAACACGCGGAAGCTCGCCACCCCCGACGCGACCACGCCGGGGGGCGCGCTGTCGGCGCCGCGCAGGCGCAATGTGATCGTGCGGCCCTTTGTCCTGGCCGGCGCCCGCACGCTCGAGGTCGGCGCGCGCAGGTCGATCCCCCGCGCGGCCTCGACGGCGGCCCCGGCGTCGAGGATCCCCCAGCCGAGGTCGGCCGTCCATCCGGTCCCCGACGGCCGGCGCGCGGTCTCCTTGAGCAGCCGCACGATCCGCGCCGCAGTGAGATCGGGGTTCAGGTGACGGATGAGCGCGCCGGCGGCGGCGACCTGGGGCGCGGCCATCGACGTGCCCTGCAGGTACGCGTAGCGGCGGTCGCCCTGGAAGCTCGTGCGGCAGACGCACGGCGGCGAGAACGGCACGACGCTGCCGCGCTCGATGTCGCTGGTCTGCTCGGGGAAGGCGCCGAGCAGGCCGCCCGGACCGGTGTGCTCGTCGACCGTCCCGTAGGCGGCGAGCGAGATCTCGGTGCCGAAGCCCGCGTAGCTGGCGCGGCGATCGGCGGCCGTCGCCGCGGTCACGGTCAGGCCCTTGCCGGCGGCGAGGTCGGGCCCGGTGCCGCCCGGCTGCAGGACGTTGGCCGGGTCGCCCTGCTCGTCGACGTCGTCGTCGGAGGCGGCCGCGACGAGCACCACGCGGTGGTCGTACGCGTACTCGATGGCGTCCAGGAGCGCGGTCGGCGGCGCGGTGCGGCCGTCCGTGCCGAAGCTCATGTTGATCGCGTCGGCGCCCTGGTCGGTCGCGGAGACGATCGACCTGGCGACGCTCGCGTCGGTGAGGTCGGACTTCTCGACGATCAGTCCGCAGTCGTAGCCCGCCCCCGCGATGCCGATGCCGTTGCCCGCGGTCGCGCAGGCGATCGAGGCGACGTGCGTGCCGTGACCGATGTCGTCGGTCGTGGCGGGGCCATGGCGGGTCTGGCTGTCGAAGTCGTCGGCGGCCACCACCTTGCTCGCCAGCTCGGGATGGGTGGCGTCGATGCCGGTGTCGATGACGCCCACCCGCGCGCCCGCCCCGGTCGTGAAGTCCCACGCGCGCGGGAAGTTCTCGCGCTGCGGCCACCACTCGACCGGTGTGTTCGCGGGCGTGCCGGGCGCGGTCTCCGGCGTACTGAGGGCGGGGTCGTTGGGGACGAGGCGCAGCGCCGCGCGGTGCTCGGAGTCGACCGCCTTGACGCGCGGGTCGGCACGCAGCCGGGCGGCGAGCGCGCGCAGCGACTCGCCGGGCGCCGCGCGCACGACGACGAGCCCGATCTGCGGGACCGCCGGACCGCTGCGCCGCGCGCCGGCGCGGGCGATCACCGCGTGCGCCGCGGCGGCGTGCGCGGAGCCGTTCGTGTCGGGGCGCAGGGAGACCAGCAGGCGGCCCGTCGTCGTCGCGGCGCCCGCGCCGGGCGCCATGACCATGAGCGCCGACAGCGCGACCGGCAACGCGACGAGACGCATAACTGGCGAGCATAACCCGGCGGAGGTAGTGTTTTCACATGGCAAGCGAAGCCCAGGATCTGATCGGCCCCGACGAGACGGCGTATCGCCTGGAGCTCACCGCCGCTCAGCTGAAGGTCACGTGGACTGCGTTGAAGATCTTCTTCGACGACCTCGGCCACGAGGAGCAGGACGTGCGCCAGTTCGTCGCGCAGGTCCTCGCCAAGCTCCCGGGCGAGCATGACATCCGCGCGATCGACCTGAACCGAGAGCTTCGCCGCCGCTAGGGGCGTTCCGGCCAACTTCGCG
>DASXRF010000338.1:0-7461 GCA_036506755.1 Solirubrobacteraceae bacterium
CGCACGAAGCGCTCGTCGGCGCGGACGCGGACCTGGACGTAGAGGTCGCCGGGCGGGCCGCCGAAGTCGCCCTCGTGGCCGCGGCCCGCCAGCCGGATGCGCTGGCCGTCGGCGATCCCGGCGGGCACGTCGACCTTGAGCGTCCGCCGGCGCGCGCGGCGCCCGCGCCCGCGGCACTCGCGGCACGGCTCGCGCGCGACGCGTCCGTCGCCGCCGCAGACGTCGCACTCCACCGTGCGCACGACCTGGCCGAACGGCGTGCGGGTGATCGCCTGCAGCCGGCCGCTGCCGCTGCACCGCGAGCACGTCTCGATCGGCGTCCCGGGCTCGGCGCCGTTGCCGTGGCAGCGCTCGCAGCGCGAGATCGCGTCGAAGCTGACGTCGTGAGCGGCGCCGTGGGCGGCCTCGCGCAGCGAGACCTCGACCGCGACTGCGATGTCGCCGCCCTGGACGGCCATCCCGCGCCCGCCGCCGCCGAACGCGCCGGCGCCGAAGAACGCGTCGAAGATGTCGCCGAGCGACCCGAAGCCCGAGAAGTCCGGCGGCGCGTAGCCGCCCGACCGCAGGCCCTCGAAGCCGTAGCGGTCGAAGGTCGCCTTGCGCTCGGGGTCCGAGAGGATCTCGTAGGCCTCGGCGGCCTCCTTGAAGTCCTCCTCGGCGGTCTCGGCCGAGTTGACGTCCGGATGCAGCTGGCGGGCCAGCCGGCGGAAGGCCTTCTTGATCTCGGTGTCGTCGGCGTCGCGCGGGACGCCGAGCACCTCGTAGGGGTCTCGGGGCAAGAGCCGTTATTCCTCGTACACGTCGGCGACGAAGCGCGACAGCTGGTGGGCGGCCTCGCGGACCGTGGAGATGGCGGTGCCGTAGTCCATGCGCACGGGGCCGAGCACCGACACCGCGCCGAGCGGCCGTCCGGGCAGCCCGTAGCCCTTGGCGACGAGCGCAAGCGAGCGCAGCGCGGGGATCTCGTTCTCGTGGCCGATGCGCACGACGACGTCGGGGGCGGCGAGCGCGTAGGCCAGCGCCCCGAGCAGCTCGACGCGGTGCTCGAGCATGCTCATCAGCTCGTTGATCTGGGCCATCTCCTGGAAGCGCTGCTCGGTGAACAGCCGCGCGGTCCCGTCGACGTAGAGGCGCTCCTCGGCGGTGGCGGCCAGCTCGGTGAACGCCGGGGTCAGCGCGTCGACGAAGCGCCGCTCGGTGGCGGGCAGCGACGGGTCCGCGATGCGCTTGGCCAGGGTCCGTGCTCCCAGCCCGAGCCCCACGAGCTGCTCGTTGAGGTACTCGCCCGCCCAGCCGACCAGGCCGGCGTCGACCGGCGCGTCGAAGGTGAGCACGCGCTTGGCCACGCCGCCCGTCGACGTGATCGTCACGACCATGACGACCTGCGGCTGCAGCTGGAGGACCTCGACGTGGCGGATCGTCGCGGTCTCGATCGGCGGGGCCGTCACGACGGCCAGCAGCGAGGTCACCTGCGACAGCGTCTCGGCGGCCACGCGCATCGCGTCGTCGACCTCGCGGCGGACGAGCTCGAGCTCGAGCGACGGCTTGCGCGGCGCGGGCAGCAGCCGGTCGACGAAGTAGCGGTAGCCGGCGTCGGTCGGCACCCGGCCGGCCGAGGTGTGCGGATGGGCGAGCAGCCCGCGCTCCTCGAGCACCGCGAGCTCGTAGCGCACGGTCGACGGACCCACGCCCAGCTCGGCGTCGGCGGCGATCGCCTTCGAGCCGACCGGCTGGCCGGCGGCGAGGTAGTCCTCGACCACGGCGGCGAGGATGCGCTCCTGGCGTGGAGTGAGCACGCCTCGATTCTAGGCCGAGGCGTGCCGCTCCCTCGCGGCCTCGATCTCCTCGAGGGCGTCCTCGCGTGAGTACCAGCCGTCGACCTTGACCTTCTTGCGCTCGAGATCCTTGTAGACGCTGAAGAAGTGGGCGATCTCGTCCTTGAGGCCCTTCGAGATGTCCTCGAGCGATTCCAGGGTGTTCCAGATCGGGTCCTGGAGCGGAACGGCCAGGATCTTGTCGTCGACGCCCTTGTCGTCCTCCATGCGGAAGAGCGCGATCGGCTTGACCTCGATCCGGCAGCCCGGGAACGTCGGCTCGCTCACGCAGACCATGACGTCGAGCGGGTCGCCGTCGAGTCCCAGCGTCTCCGGGATGAAGCCGTAGTCGGTGGGATAGACCATCGACGAGAAGAGGAACCGGTCGAGCTTGACCCCTCCCAGCTCGTGGTCGTACTCGTACTTGTTGCGCGAGCCCTTCGGGATCTCGATGAAGGCGACGAAGGAGCCGTCTGGTTCGGCCACGGACCGCATCTTGACGACTCCGAGGGGGTAGCGATCACTCAGTGGAGCATCTGTGGCAGGGCCGCCCCGACACATTGCTCGGCATCGGCAACGCCGGCGACCACGCGAACATCGTCAAGGCCGGCGGCTGGGTCGGGCTGGCGACCGCCGCGGCGGCGTGGTACGCATCCTTCGCGGCGGTGACGAACGCGACGTTCAAGCGGACCGTGCTGCCCGTGAGGCCCTTGACCCGGTAGGAGGACCCGTTTATGGCGACGGAGCAGACGCAGGCCGACCTCGAGCAGGAGCTCGACCAGCTCCTCGACCGCGAGACGTTCGAGCCGCCCGAGGAGTTCGTGCAGGCCGCACTCTGGAACGACCCGTCGATCTACGAGAAGGCCAACGCGGACCTGGGAGCCTGGTGGGCCGAGCAGGCCAAGGAGCTGCTGGAGTGGTTCGAGGAGCCCGCCGAGGCCCTCGACGAGTCCAACCCGCCGTTCTACAAGTGGTTCGCGGACGGCAGGATCAACGCGTCCTACAACTGCCTCGACCGCCACGTCGAGGCCGGGCGCGGCGACCGCGTCGCCTTCCACTGGCGCGGTGAGGAGGGCGAGGAGCGCGACGTCACCTACGCGGACCTGCTCCGCGACGTGCAGCGCTTCGCCAACGCCCTGCGCGACCACCACGTCGGCAAGGGCGACGTCGTCGGGATCTACCTTCCGATGATCCCCGAGGTCGTCGTGGCGATGCTGGCGTGCGCGCGGATCGGCGCGCCGCACAACGTCGTCTTCGGTGGTTTCAGCGCGGAGTCGGTCAAGGAGCGCATGGAGTTCTCCGAGGCCAAGGCGCTGGTGACCGTGGACGCGGCGCGGCGCAAGGGCAAGACGGCGCCGATCAAGCAGCAGGTCGACGAGGTCATGGGCGATGTGAAGAGCATCGAGACGATCTTCGTCGTCCGCCACACGAAGGCCGAGTGCCAGATGCAGGACGGCCGCGACGTGTGGTTCCACGAGGCGATGGAGGCGGCCGACGCCGAATGCGACGCCGAGCCGCTGGACGCCGAGCACCCGCTGTACATCCTCTACACGAGCGGGTCGACGGCCAAGCCGAAGGGCATCCTGCACACCACGGGCGGCTACCTGGCGGGCGTGGCGTGCACCCACAGGTACATCTTCGACATGAAGCCGGACTCCGACGTGTTCTGGTGCTCGGCGGACGTCGGCTGGGTCACCGGCCACTCCTACATCGTCTACGGCCCGCTGATGAACGGCGTGACGTCGGTGATATACGAGGGCGCGCCCGACTACCCGGACAAGGACATCTGGTGGGAGATCTGCGAGCGCTACGGCGTGACGGTCTTCTACACCGCGCCGACGGCGATCCGGGCGTGCATCAAGTGGGGCGTCGAGTACCCGCAGCGCCGAAACCTGTCGAAGCTGCGGCTGCTCGGCACGGTCGGCGAGCCCATCAACCCCAAGGCGTGGCTGTGGTACTGGAAGGTCATCGGCGGCGGGCGCTGTCCGATCGTCGACACCTGGTGGCAGACCGAGACCGGCCACATCATGATCACACCGCTGCCGGGCATCACGACGACCAAGCCGGGCTCGGCCACGGTGCCCTTCCCGGGCATCGACGCCGCGGTCGTCGACGAGGACGGCAACGAGGTCGAGCCCGACACGCAGGGCATCCTCGTCATCCGGCGGCCGTGGCCGGGGATGCTGCGCACGCTCTACCGCGAGGACGAGCGCTTCATCGAGACCTACTACGAGCGCTACGGCCGGGAGACCTACCTCGTCGGCGACGCGGCGCGCCGCGACAAGGACGGCTACTTCTGGATCATCGGGCGCATCGACGACGTCATCAACGTGTCCGGGCACCGGATGTCGACGGCGGAGATCGAGTCCGCGATCGTCTCGCACCCGAAGGTCGCCGAGTCGGCCTGCATCGGGCAGACCGACGAGGACACCGGACAGGCGGTGGCGGCGTTCGTAACGCTCGAGGGCTCCTACGAGCCCTCCGACGAGCTCATCGTGGAGATCCGCGAGCACGTCGCCCAGCGGATCGGCAAGCTCGCGCGCCCCAAGCGCATCATCTGGGCCGACGACCTGCCCAAGACGCGGTCGGGCAAGATCATGCGCCGCCTGCTGCGCGACATCGCCGAGGGCCGCGAGCTGGGCGACGTGACGACGCTGCGCGACCCCGACGTCATGTCGCAGCTGGAGGGCAAGATCAAGGAGCGCCAGGCAGCCGAGGACTAGCGGCCGGGGGCGGCCCTCACTAGGGTCGCCCCATGGCGATCTTCCCCGGGCGCCACACGGGGCGCCTCGACGGCGACTTCGTCGTCTTCCTCATCGGCATGCGCTTCAACCGGCCGTGGAAGGCGCGCCGGTCGTTGCGCGTGTTCATGGCCATGCGCCCGATGGTCAAGGAGCTCGAGGCCAACCCGCAGTCTGGGTTCCTGCACGCCGAGTACGGCTTCCTGTTCGGCGGCCCGGCGCTCGTGCAGTACTGGCGCTCGTTCGAGGACCTAGAGCGCTTCGCGCGCGATCCGGACGCGCTGCACCTCCCTGCGTGGCGGCGGTTCAACGAGCTCGTCAGCGGCTCGGGCGACGTCGGCATCTGGCACGAGACCTTCCGCGTGCACGCCGGCGACTACGAGGTCATCTACAACAACATGCCGCGCGTCGGGCTGGCGGCGGCCGGCGGCCACGAGCCGCTCGGCACGGCGAGCACGGCGTCGCGCCGCATCGGCGCGCGCCCCGAGGACCGCGCGCCGGTCGCCGGTTACTAGTGGACGCGTCCGCCCACTAGCCGCCGACCTCGACGTATTGGACGACGATCCGCCCGAGGACGATCTCGTCGCCGTGCGAGAGCGGCGCCTCGCTGACGCGCTTGCCGTTGAGCAGCACGCCGTTGAGGCTGCGGTCGTCGAGCAGGACGGTGCGCCCGTCGCGCCGGACGACCAGCGCGTGACGGCGCGAGACCGACGGGTCCTCGAGGACGACGTCGGCAGTGTGGCTGCGCCCGAGCCGCGTGGTCGGCTCGCGCAGCGGCACGAGGGCGACCGCGTCGCCGTCCGGGACGGCCAGGTAGCGGCCCGGCGCCGGCTGCGGCAGCCGGGTCGTCGCGCGGGTGCGCTCGCGCTCGACCAGCGGCGAGACCGCGGGCGCTTCGCGGGTGAGGGCGGTGGCGTCGCCGGTCTGGGTGGTGTCGAGCGTGCTGACCATGGACCGAAGTGTGGGTTCGTCGCCTAAGGGGGTGCTCAAGCGAGGCGCAATTCCGCCTCGGCGTTACGGATGATGGCGGATCCTCCCTGTTCCGCAAGGGCGTCGACGATCGCAACACCGTCCCGCTCCTCCCGGATGATGGAGTGTACGACGATCTCCTGCTCGGGCAAGCCCATCCCGCGGAACTGCACGCTCAGCCGGCGCAGGGACCCAGGCCCGCCGGCCGCCTCGGTCTGCGCGCGGGCGACCTGCGCCATCGTGTAGAGGCCGTGCAGGATGCGGCCGGGCAGGCCGACCGACCGCGCGAACTCCTCGTCGATGTGGATCGGGTTGAAGTCGCCCGACGCCCCCGCGTAGCGGACGGTCAGGTAGCGGTCGGGCGTCACCCGCAGCTCGACGTCCATCTGTCTATCCCCCTCGCACGATGTTGGTCCAGGTGCCCACGCAGACCTCCTCGCCGGCCTGGTTGACCGACCGCGACTCGAAGACATAGAAGCCCATGCCCGCGCGCTCGGCGATGTCCTTGACCGTGACCGTGGTGGCGATCTCGTCGCCCGCCACGACCAGGGGCCCCCAGCGGAACTCCTGGGCCCCGTGGACCATGCGCGCGAAGTTGATGCCGACCTCGTCGTCGAACATCGCCGGGGTCATCGCCGGCGCGCTGTAGACGACGGCGAACATCGGCGGCGCGACGACGTCGCGGTGGCCGGCGGCACGCGCCGCGGCGACGTCGAGGTGGAGCGGGTTGGTCTCGCCGACGGCGAGCGCGTACTCCCTGATCTTCTCGCGGCCGACCGCGTAGGTCGCCGGCGGGTAGCTCTTGCCGATCGCCTGCGTGCTGACGGGCATGGACGCGGCAGGCTAACGGCCTACGCTCGCGCGATGCCGGCCGAGCGCGTCGTGGCCCATGGGCCCGGGCGGGTCAACCTGATCGGCGAGCACACCGACTACAACGGCGGCCTCAGCCTGCCCTTCGCGATCGCCGCGGGCGTGACGGTGACGGCGACCGCGCGGGCCGACGGCCTGGTCGTCGCCCGCGCGCTCGACCGCGGCGAGAGCGACCGCTTCGCGCTCGCCGATCCGGAGCCCGCGCCCGGCTGGCGGGCCTTCCTGCGCGGCACGGTGGCCGAGCTCGCAGCCGCCGGGCTGCCCGTGCGACCGGCCGAGCTCGAGATCCACGGCGACGTGCCCGAGGGCGCCGGGCTGTCGTCGTCGGCCGCGCTCGGCGTCGCGCTGTGCCTCGCGCTGCTGGCGCTCGGCGGCGCGCCGGACGCCGACCGCCTCGAGCTCGCGCGGGTGTGCTCGCGGGTCGAGAACGCGTGGGTCGGCGCGCGCACGGGGCTCCTCGACCAGATCGCGTCGCTGTTCGGCCGGGACGGACACGCGCTGCGCGTCGACTTCCGGACGCTCGACGTCGCGCCGGTCGCGCTGCAGACGGGGTCGTGGCGGCTCGTGACCGTCGGCTCGGGCGAGGCCCGCTTGCACGCCGCCTCGGGCTACAACGAGCGCCGGCGCGAGTGCGCGGTGGCCGCCGAGCGCCTGGGCCTGCGCTCGCTGCGCGACGCGACCGCCGCGGCGGCCGCCGAGCTGCCCGACCCGCTCTGCCGACGCGTGCGCCACGTGATCGAGGAGAACGGCCGCGTCGACGCGACGGTGGCCGCGCTGCGCGCCGGCGACCTGCGCGCCGTCGGCGCGCTGCTCGACGCCTCGCACGCCAGCCTGCGCGACCTCTACGACGCCTCCACCCCGGCCGTCGAGCGCACCGTGGCCGCCCTTCGCGAGGCCGGCGCCGCCGGCGCGCGGATGGTCGGCGGCGGCTTCGGCGGTCACGTCCTCGCCCTCCTGCCTCCGGACGCCGGCGCGCCCGCCGGCGCGCGCGAGGTCGCGCCGGCCGCGGGCGCCCGCCTGCTCCAGAGCTAGTGGGCGCGCCCGTAAGTCCGGCGGGTCGTCGGGCG
>DASXRF010000339.1:0-9653 GCA_036506755.1 Solirubrobacteraceae bacterium
GAACGGACGCGGCCCGGCCGCCGCCACGGCCGCTCACGTTGCGGCGCTGTGGGCCTCGGAGCAGGTGATGCTGCCCGCGCTGTCGGTCGCGCCGCCGGTGACGATGTGGGGCGGGCGCGAGGTGGCCATCGACGCCTGGCACCACCTGGTCTACGGCGTGGCGACGGGCGTCGCCTACGAGCTGCTCGACGGCCGGCGGTAAGCGAGCCGTACGCGGGCCGTAGGCGCCCGCGGGTGTCATGGGCCCATGGCCTGCGACATCTGCGACCGTCCCATCGAAGACCCGGCCCTCAGCGATCCCGAGACCGGCCGCCACCTCCACGCCGCACCACCACCAGCACCGGCCACAGCAACAGCCGCGTTCCGCATCCCGCGCGACTCGGGGTTGGCGGGTCGCGGCCGGGTCTGTGTCACTGAGGGAGATTGAGCGGGATCCGCGCCCGGGCTGAGCGGCAACACGCCAGCCGCGACTCCCCATGGGAACGAGAGTGCACTTGGGGCTGTATATGCGACCCAAATGACCACTCGTCTCACGCAGGAGCGCCCACGCGCCAAACCCGCAGGGGAGGCGCCGCGGAGCGCGCCCGATACGAGCGGCCACACGGACGGGCCGGCTACTTTCCCTCGCCAGCCATCGGACCACGCGACGACCCGCCGCCCAACGCCCGAGCGGAGCGCCGGACCCCCGACCCTAGAGCTCGACCGCGCCGGCGACGCATGTGACGGCCCCGCCGCCGACCCAGATGACGCCATCGGCGTCGCGGGAGACATGAACGCGGCCGGACCGGCCGAGCGCGGTGCCCTGGCTGACCGTGTACGGCGCCGTGGCCCGGCCGGTGCCCAGCAGCCACTGCGCGAGCGAGGCGTTCAGGCTGCCGGTCACGGGGTCCTCGACGGTCGTGCCCTCCTTCGGGAAGAACGCGCGGACCTCGAAGGCGTGCGGCGCGCCGCGCGGATACGGGCCCACCACGCCCACGTCGAGGTCGACGAAGCCGGGGCGCAGGGCGAGCACGTCGTCGGCGCTGCGCAGCAGCACCGCGACCCACTCGGGCCCGTTGGCGGCCCACTGCGCGTCGACGATCGCGGCGCGCTCGACGCCCAGCACCGACGCGATGTGCGCGACGAGCGACTCCTCGACCGGGCCCGAGCGGGTCAGCGGCGGCGCCGCGAACGCGAGACCCTCGGGCGCGCGGCGCACCGGGACCAGCCCCGCGCCGCACTCCTGGACGACGACGTCGGCGGCGTGCGCGCGGCCCGCAGCCGTCGACAGCCAGGCGTGGCACGTCCCGAGCGTCGGGTGCCCGGCGAAGGGCAGCTCGACGACCGGCGTGAAGATGCGCGCGCGGTAGTCGGCGTCGGCGGCCGTCGGCGGCAGCACGAACGTCGTCTCGGAGAGGTTCGTCCAGTGGGCGAAACGCTGCATCTGCTCGGTCGTCAGGCCGGTCGCGTCGAGCACGACGGCCACCGGGTTGCCGGCATAGGGCGTCGTGGTGAACACGTCGACCTGCTGGAACGGGCGGGACACGGCGCCGAGTGTTCCGAATACGATCGCCCCGTGCCCGATCGCCTGTACTTCACGGACTCCGACGAGGCCAACGCGCTGATCGCCACCGACCCGCTGGCGCTGCTCGTCGGGTTCGCCCTCGACCAGCAGATCACCGTCCAGCAGGCCTTCGCCGGACCGCTGCTGCTGCGCGAGCGCCTCGGCGCCTTCGACGCCGCCACCCTGGCGTCCGCGGACCTCGAGCCGGTCTTCCGCGCCAAGCCGGCGATCCACCGCTACCCGGGATCGATGGCCCGGCGCGTCCACGACCTGGCGGTGCACGTGCTCGACCGCTACGACGGCGACGCCGCGCGCGTCTGGACCGACGCGCACGACGCCGGCGAGCTGCGGGCGAACCTCGCCGCCCTCCCAGGCTTCGGCGAGATGAAGATCAAGGCGCTCGGCTCCGTGCTGGCCAAGCGCTTCGGCGTCGACGCCGCCCAGGACCTCGTGCCGTGGCATCCGACGCTGGGCGACGTCGACTCCCCGCAGGCGCTCGCCGACTACCAGGCGGCCAAGCGCGTCCACAAGGCGCAATGGCGGAGCGCCGCGCCAGGGGTCTGACCCCTCTACCGCGAGGTCAGACCCTGGCGGCGTACCTAGGGGTCAGACCCCTACGCCGCGGCTTCTCACGCCGCCGCCACCTCGCGCTGCGCGGCCTCCCACGCCGCCTTCGCCTCGGCCGCCGTCGGGTCGTAGTCGGCCTTCGTCCGGCGCAGGAGGTCCTGCAGGTCCTCCCACAGCTGGTACGGCGAGGGCCGCCCCCAGAACCAGTAGCCGACGTAGACGTTGTCGATCGTCAGGCCAGGGCCGAGCACGAGCGTGTGCGGCACGGTCGCCGCGTGGTGCGTGTCGGTGTACTCGCGGATGTCGAGCGCGGTCTGCACCTCGAGGTCGGCGTCGGCCAGGTAGGTCCACTGCGCCCCGGTGGCGACCTTCATCTTGTAGGTGTCGTGCAGGTCGTTCGGCAGCACGGTCACCATCTGCGTGAAGGCGACGGGCTGCCACATCTGCAGCTTGAGCATCTCGAACTGGTGCTGGCGCTCGCGCGGGCAGTGCTCGCCGCGGCCGAGCATGAGCACCATCGCGTCGTCGCCCTGCAGCGCCGACAGGCGGTGCATCACCCCGTTCTCGTCGGGCAGCTCGAAGTCGGGGAGCACGGCTCCCGGCGTCAGGCCAACGCTCATCGGTACTCCTTGGGTCGGATGCGGTAGATGCTGGTCAGGGCGGTCACGTAGAGCGTGCGCCCGTCGGCGTCGCCCCAGGCGAGGTTGTGCGGGGCCTCGGGCAGCTCGATCGTCTCGAGGTGCCGGCCGTCCGGCGCGATGACCCAGATGCCGCCGGGCCCGCACGCGTAGACGTTGCCGGCGTCGTCGACCTTGATGCCGTCGATGGCGTCCTCGCCGGGCGCGTCCGTCATGTCGAAGAGGACGGCGCCGTGCGAGAGGTCGCCGGCCTCGTCGACCGCGTAGCGCATGACGACCTTGTGGCCGAGGTCCCAGTCGCCGACGTACAGGTAGCGCTCGTCGGGCGAGAAGGCCAGGCCGTTGGGCCCGCTCAGCCCGTCGCTGACGAGCGTGACGCCGTCGCGATCGTTCACGCGGAAGACGCCGCTGAACGGCAGCTCCTTGTCCGGGTCGTCGAAGGCGCCCGGCAGGCCGAACGGCGGGTCGGTGAAGTACAGCGTCCCCTCCGAGCGGTACACGAGGTCGTTCGGCGAGTTCAGCCGGCGCCCTTCGTACCGGTCGGCCAGCACCGTGATGTTGCCGTGCGGCTCGACGCGGACCACGCGGCGGTTGCCGTGCTGGCAGATGGTCAGCCGGCCCTGCGGATCGAAGGCCAGGCCGTTCGAGCCGGGCTGGGTGTAGCGGCCGATGTCGACGCCGCTGTAGCCGCTCTTGGGCCGGAACAGGCTGACCCGCCCGTCGGGCGTCCAGCGGTAGATCACGTTGGTGTTCGGCGAGCTGAACAGCAGCGCCCCCTCGGGCGACCACACCGGGCCCTCGGTGAACTCGAAGCCGGTCGCGACGCGCTCGATCCGTGGCTGGGCGCCGTTGGACACGACCTCGTAGGCCTGCGCGCGCTCAGGCGCGTAGAAGTCGAGCGTCGCGTCGCGCATCCAGATGTAGTTGTGCGGCGAGGCCGAGATCGGCCCGTTGATCCCGAACACGGCGATCTGGAAGCGGTCGCCCGCGCGGACGTCGCGGCCGAGCACGACGCGGTTGGGGGCGTTGAAGCCCCCGACCACCTGGCCGCCGGTCGTGCCGAGCGCGAGCGGCAGCTCGCCGTTGACCCAGACCTCGGCGTAGTCGTCGATGACCACCTCGAAGACGACCGTCGAGCCCGTCGGGTCGAACTCGCCGAGGCGCTCCGGGATCGTGACGTCGATCCGGTACCAGTTGAACGAGACGCGCCCGTGGCCGAGGCGGCGCATGGTCTCCTCGGGAGCCAGCTCGCTCCAGCCGGAGTCGTCGAAGTCCGGCGCCTGCGCGTGCGGGACGACGTCGTAGGTGCGGTTCGGCGCGCCGCCGGGGCCGAGATGGTCGGCGACGTCGGTGAACGCGATCTCGCGGATCTCGGCGTCGCGGTAGCGCCAGCGCCCGCCGACGAGCGCGGCGCCCGCCTCGGTCTGCAGGTCGACGACCGCGTCCGGGCGCCCGGGCAGCAGCTCGGACGGCCGCGGCAGCGTGGCCGCGCGCATCACGCGGCCACCGTCGCGTTCGCGGCGGCCTCGGCGCCGATCAGCGCCAGCTCCTGGTCCTCGTCGGCCGACGAGGCGCCGCTGACGCCGAGCGCGCCGACGACCTGGCCGTCGACGACGATCGGGATCCCGCCCTGGAGCGGCACGGCGCGGGCGAGGTGCAGCGCGGACGGCCGGCCGTGCGTGGCCTGCTCCTCGAAGTCCTTGCTCGGCCGGCGATAGATCGCCGCGGCGCGCGCCTTGTCGGTCGCGACCTCCACGCTGGCCACCTGGGCGGCGTCGGGGCGCCACAGGTACAGCAGGGCGCCGCCCGCGTCGACGGCCGCCGCCACCGGGGCGACGCCGCGCTCGGTGGCCACCGCGCCGGCGGCCTCCGCGGCGGCACGCGCGCCCTCCTGGGTGAGCGCCGGGATCTCGGCGGTCGAGAACGACGTGCCGGCGGCGTGCAGCGAGACCGACTCGTCCTCGTCGGGCGTCTCGCCGCTCGTGCCGACCGCGCCGACGACCTCGTCGCCCACCTTCAGCGGGATGCCGCCGGTGAGCGCCGCGGCGCCGTGCAGCGCGAGGGCGCCGAGCCGGCCGTCGCTGACCTGCTGCTCGATCTCGCGGCTCGCGCGGACGAAGATCGCCGCGGTACGCGCCTTGTCGACGGCGACGCGCGAGCTGGCGACCTGCGC
This sequence comes from Solirubrobacteraceae bacterium, assembly GCA_036506755.1. Taxonomy (GTDB): domain Bacteria; phylum Actinomycetota; class Thermoleophilia; order Solirubrobacterales; family Solirubrobacteraceae; genus DASXRF01. Next base: position 4,922 of record DASXRF010000339.1, read on the forward strand.
GTCCTCCGTGCGGCCGAGCTGGAGCAGCTCGCCGGAGGCGTCGACGACCGCGACGACCACGCGGTAGCCCCTGCCGGCGGCGAAGTCCAGGGCGGCGCGCACGATGGCGTCGGCGCCCGCGGTGTCGATCATCCTCTTGGTCCGGACGGCTGGCATGAGGTTCAGGCTCCCTTCGTGTCGAGCACGGCGGCGAAGATCGCCGTGTCGGTGGTGATGAACAGGACGTTGCGCGCGGGCCCCCCGAACGCGAAGTTCACGGTCCCGGGCAGGTGGATCTCGCCGAGCAGGGCTCCGTCAGCGCCGTGGATGCGCACGCCGGTGGACGCCGAGGCGTAGATGCGCCCGGCGGCGTCGACCTTGAGGCCGTCGGGATGCTCGGGCGTCCCGTCGGCGATCACGCGGCCCGGCCCCAGGCGCGCGCCGGCGACAGGGAAGGCGAGGAGGTGGTGGGGCGCGCCGTTGTCGGCGACGTAGAGCGTGCGCTCGTCGGGCGAGAAGGCCAGGCCGTTGGGCTTGTCGAAGCCGGCGGCGGCGATCGTCGTCGCGCCTGTCCCCGGGTCGTGGCGGTAGACGTGGTCGCCGAGCGCGGGAGCCGGGCGGAAGCCCTGCAGGTGCCCGTAGCCGGGATCGGTGAACCAGACCGCGCCGTCGCGCGCGACCACGACGTCGTTGGGCGAGTTCAGGGGCCGCCCGTCGAAGCTGTCGACGATCGTGTGGGTCGCGCCGGTGCGGCGGTCGACGCGGCTGATGCGCGCCGGCTCGGCGAACGACCCCTGCTCGCAGACGATCAGGTCGCCGTCCGGTCCGAGCACCATGCCGTTGGCCACGTTGGCGTCGGGACGGAGCGTCGCGATCGCGCCGGTGGCCAGGTCGAGGCGCCGGATGTCCACGCGCGGCGGGTCGCCGGGGACCGGCTTCGTCGTGAAGTACAGGGCGTGCTCGTCGGCGGCGTAGACCGGGCCCTCGTGCGCGTCGGTGACCGCGATGCGCTCGAGCTGCGGCGGGCCGGGGGCGCGGGTCACGCGGCGCGCGGTCAGCTCGCCGCGGACGCGATGGACGAACGGCGTGGAGCAGAGCGGCTGCATCTGCATTACATCGCCGGGGTCGCCACGGCCGGCTCGTCGTTCGTCTTCGCGTCGCCGTCGGTGCTGAGCAGCGCGAGGCCGGTGACCGGGAAGATGAGGACCGACAGCAGCCCCGCCGCGATCAGCGCGGCCGACTGCGCGCCGTCGAGCAACCCGAGCTCCTGGCCGATCGCGGTCGCGGCGACGATGAAGGGCAGCGAGGTCGACTGCAGCACCGCGGCGACGACCGAGCGGCGCGCGCCCACGAAGCCGCGGTAGAGCAGCGCGGGCAGCCCGCGCACGAGGAACAGCGCGACCAGGAAGATCGGGACCATCGCCAGGTTCGACGGGTCGTCGAGCAGCGCGTCGAGGTCGAAGCGGATCCCGCTGGCCACGAAGAACACCGGGATGAAGACGCCGAAGCCGACCGCCTCGAGCTTGCGCCGGAACAGCGGATGCGACATGGCCTTGTCGCGGTCGACGAGCGTGAGGATCGCGCCGGCGGCGAACGAGCCGAGGATCGCCTCCAGTCCGAAGGCCTCGGCGAGCGCCACGAAGCCGATCATGAGCACCCACGCGCCGCGGACGCGGATCTGCGCGGTGGTGTCCTGCAGGCGAGCGAGGTCGCGCATGACCGCGGACGAGCGCTCGGCGCCGCGGACGGCGACCAGCACCGCGGCGCCGATGCCGAACAGCCCGCCGAGCAGGACGAGCGTCGAGCCGACGCCGCCCTGGCCCGAGAAGAAGAGGCTCAGCAGGATGATCCCGCCGAAGTCGGCGATCGTCCCGGCGGCGACGACGAGCTGGCCGAAGGGCGTGGCGATCTGCCCGGCGTCCTTGAGGACCGGGATGATGATCCCGAGCGAGGTCGCCGCGAGGATGATGGCGATCAGCAGCGGCGTGTCGACCAGGCCCGCCGCCTTCAGCACGAAGCCGACGACGACGGCCACGGCGAAGGAGACGACCCAGCCGCCGAAGGCGAGCCTGAGCACGCGGCCGCGGAGATGCTCGAACTCGATCTCCAGTCCGGCCAGGAAGAGCAGGAAGGCTAGGCCGATCAGCGAGAGGACCTGGATCGGCTCGTCGATGCTCACCCAGCCCAGGACGGACGGGCCGATGACGATCCCGGCGACGATCTCGAGGACGACCGACGGCAGCCGCAGCCTGGGCACGAGGCCGAGCAGGAACGGTGACGCGAAGGCGACGGTGGCGACCAGCAGCACGCCGCCGAAGTGCAGGTCGGGCATGGCGCTCAGTCCGGCGCGACCGCCGGGCGTTACTCGCGGGCCATGGACCCGCCCGACTTACGGACGCGCCCACTCGTAACGCGCGGCGGGCCGGCGGCGGCGCCACGAGGTAGATCCAGAGCGCCCCGAAGTGCCCCGCCACGATCGCGGGCGCCAGGCTGCGCGCCGGGTTGAAGCTCGCGCCCGTCAGCCGCGCCGCGCTCCAGATGAGGACGGTCAGCGCGCCGACGGCGGCCAGCGGCGTCCACCGCGCCGTCCGCGCCGAGGACAGGAAGGCGAACAGGACGGCGAGCAGCACGGCGGTCAGGCTCGCTTCGATGGCGACCGCGGCGGGCGCGCTGATCGACGGCGCCGGGGCGGTGACGGCGCCGTTGACCTCGGCCGCTCCAGGGCCCCACAGCCCGACGAAGAGCGCCGTCGCCGCGAGCGCGCCGAGCGCCTGGCTGACGATGTACGCGCCGAGGTCGTGGCGATGCACCCGGCCGCGCAGCCAGAAGCCGAGCGTGACCGCGGGGTTGAGGTGCGCCCCGCTGCGGCGACCGAGCGGCGAGACCGCGACCAGCGCGGCGAGGACCCCGAACGTCAGCCCGATGATCGCGAAGCGGACGTCCGCCGAGCCGACGCGCACCGCCGACGAGCGATCCGACACGAGCGCGACGACCGAGAAGCCGAGGAACAGCTGCAGCGCGGTGCCGGCGAGCTCGGCGGCCCACTCCGCGACATGCAGGTCGCTGCGCGCGCTCACGCCGGCGCCAGCGCCGCCGACCCGAACAGCGCGCTGAACGCCCGGCACCAGATCAGGACCGTCGCGCGGCGGGCGTCGACGCCGGCCGGCAGGTCGTACTGCTGGTCGCCGCGGTTGCCCTTCAGCGCGCCGAGGTCGACGACGCCGGCGGCCGCGCCGTCCGTCCCGGTCCCGGGCGCGAGCCGGACGCGCAGGTCCGGACCGGCGGAGGTCGCGAAGCCCGTCAGCGTCACGACACGCCCGCCGCCGCTGACGCGCACGACGCGTGCCGTGCCGACGGTCTCGTGCTCGCCCGACACGAACGTGGCGCTCGCCTCGACGGGCCCGGCGGCGACGCGCTCGTGCACGACCCGGTCGTGGACCGTGGCGTAGGCGAGGTAGGCGCCGACCGCGACCGCGGCGACCGCGTAGCCGCCGAGCACCGGCGCGCGCAGGGCGCGCCGTCCGCGCACCGCCACGAGGCAGGTCGCCGCTGCGACGAGGAACCAGCCGGCGGTCAGCGCCATCGCCGTGCGGAATGTCCCGGCGCCGCTCAGCCGAACGTGAACGCGTAGCCGCGCACGCCGGCGCTGAAGTCGAGCGTCAGCACGTGGCGCTCGGGGCCGCGCAGGTCGACGAGCGAGTACAGGCGATGCCGGCGCACGGTCACGCGCCCGCCGTGCACGTCGGCGCCGGCGTCGCGGCGGCGGATCGGGCGCCCGTCGAGGCGCAGGCGCACCGAGCGGGGCGCGTCGCCGCGCGAGCCGAGCACGAGGAAGACGCGGCGAGCGCCGAAGGCGAGGTGCAGGCGGGCGCCCCGCCCGGCGGTGGCGGCCACGGCGCCGATGCGCCAGCGGCCCTCGTAGGCAAGGTGGTCGGGCGGCGGCGTCGCCGGCCGGGCGAACGTCCGTAGGCCGGGCCGGATCGGGCCGTTGACGAACCCTTGCGCGCGCGCGGCGCCGAGGTAGGTCTCGGGCGTCGAGACCTGGCCCGGGTGCTGGGCGTGAGCGCGGGCCATTCCCCCGCGGGGAGCGCGGCCGGCCTCGGCGAGCAGGCTGCGGATGACCTGCTCCTTGCGCCCGTAGTCACCCTCGCCGAAGTGGGTGTAGCGCACGCGCCCGCGCGCGTCGACGAAGTACTCCGCCGGCCAGTACTGGTTCTGGTACGCCCGCCAGGTCGCGGAGCGGTTGTCCTGGACCACGGGGTAGCGCAGGTGGTTCTGGGCGATGGCGCGGCGGACGTTGCCCGCGCTGCGCTCGAACGGGAACTCCGGCGTGTGCACGCCGACGACGACGAGCCCGTCGTCGCGGTAGCGGGCGTCCCAGGCCTTCAGGTAGGGCAGCGTGCGCAGGCAGTTGATGCACGTGTAGGTCCAGAAGTCGACGAGCACGACGTGGCCGCGCAGCGCGCGCAGCGTCAGCGGCCTGCCGCCCGGCGTGTTGAACCAGCGCTGCGTCCCCGTGAACTCGGGCGCGGCGGCCAGCACCGGGAGCCCGTCCGAGCGGCCGTCGTGGCGCAGCCGCGCGAGCCGCTCGCGCGCGCTCGCCGACTCCTCCAGCCGGCGGCTCGGGTCGACGAGGAAGGCCGGCAGGTCATCGGCGATCGCCGCCTGGAAGCGCGTGTCGTAGCCGCCGAGCATCAGCAGCGCCACGACGATCATCACCGCGCCCATGCCGGCCTGGAGGCGACCGGCGTGA
>DASXRF010000340.1:0-16822 GCA_036506755.1 Solirubrobacteraceae bacterium
CTAGAATCGGCCGCCTTGGCAATCGCCGTTCATACGAAGCTCGTCTACGACTTCGCCGAGGGCTCCCGCGAAATGCGCGAGCTGCTCGGCGGCAAGGGCGCCAACGTCGCCGAGATGACGCGCATCCTCGGCGCCGAGCGAGTCCCCGCCGGCTTCACGATCACCACCGAGGCGTGCGTCGAGTACATGCGCCGCGACCGCACGCCGCCCGACGATCTGGACGAGCAGGTCGACGCGGCGCTGGCGCGCCTGGAGGAGCACGCCGGCAAGAAGCTCGGCGACCCCGACGACCCGCTGCTCGTCTCCGTGCGCAGCGGCGCGCGCGAGTCGATGCCCGGGATGCTCGACACGGTCCTGAACCTCGGCCTCAACGACGAGTCCGTCGAGGGCCTGGCGCGCGCGACCGGCAACGAGCGCTTCGCCTGGGACTCCTACCGGCGCTTCGTGCAGATGTTCGGCAACGTCGTCCGCGGGATCCCCGGCGAGCGCTTCGAGCAGGCGATCAAGCAGGCCAAGCGCGAGCGCGGCGTCACGGAGGACACCGACCTCGACGCCGGCGCGCTGCGCGAGCTGACCGGCCGCTTCCGCGAGCTCTACGAGTTCCCGACCGACCCGCGCGAGCAGCTGGCGCAGGCGATCAACGCGGTCTTCGACTCGTGGCTCGGCGATCGCGCCGTGCAGTACCGCCGCATCAACCGCATCCCCGACGACTGGGGGACCGCGGTCAACGTCCAGCAGATGGTCTTCGGCAACCGGGGCGACACGTCGGGCTCGGGCGTGGCCTTCAGCCGCGACGAGGTCACCGGCGCCCCGGAGCCGAGCGGCGAGTTCCTGCCCAACGCGCAGGGCGAGGACGTCGTCAGCGGCGTGCGCACCCCGCGCGACATCGCCGAGCTGCGCGACTGGCTGCCCGACGTCCACGCCCAGTTGATGGAGATCTTGCGCACCCTCGAGCGCCACTACAGGGACATGCAGGACACCGAGTTCACGGTCCAGGAGGGCCGGCTGTACATGCTGCAGACGCGCAGCGCCAAGCGGCCCGCGCAGGCCGCGGTGCGCTTCGCGGTCGACGCCGTCGACGAGGGTCTGCTCGACCGGCCCGAGGCGATCCAGACCATCGACGCCGAGACGCTCGGCGCGCTGCTGCACCCGACCTTCGACCCGCAGGCCGAGTTCGACGTGCTGACCAAGGGCGTCGCGGCGTCCCCGGGCGCGGCCAAGGGGAAGATCGTCTTCACGGCCGACGACGCGGTCGAGGCCGACGGGGACGTGATCCTCGTGCGCACGTTCACCGAGGCCGACGACGTCGCCGGCTTCCACGCGGCCAAGGGGATCCTCACCTCCGAGGGCGGCAAGGCGTCGCACGCCGCGCTGGTCGCCCGTGGCATGGGGCGCCCGGCGGTGACGGGGGCCAGCGCGCTCGAGATCGACGAGGCCGCGCGCGAGGTGCACGTCGACGGGCGGGTCCTGCACGAGGGCGACCTGCTGGCCATCGACGGCACGACCGGCTGCATCACGACCGAAGACGTGCCGCTGGTCGAGCCCGAGGTCGACCCCAACTTCGAGACGGTCCTGCGCTGGTGCGACGAGCTGCGCACGCTCGGCGTGCGGGCCAACGCCGACACGCCGGAGGACGCGCGCAAGGCCCGCGAGTTCGGCGCCGAGGGGATCGGCCTGTGCCGGACCGAGCACATGTTCTTCGGCGACGAGCGCCACGAGAAGATGGTCCGGGTCATCCTCGCCGACACCGACGAGGCGCGCCGGGCGGCGCTCGACGAGCTGCTGCCGCTGCAGCAGGGGGACTTCGAGGGGCTGTTCGTGGCGATGGAGGGCCGGCCGGTGACGATCCGCCTGCTCGATCCGCCGCTGCACGAGTTCCTGCCCGACCGGGCGACCGTGCAGGCCGACGTCGAGCGCGCGCGCATCGAGGTCTCCGACGACCTGGACGACCTCGAGCGCCTGCTCGAGCGCGTGCGCACGCTGGAGGAGGTCAACCCGATGCTCGGCACGCGCGGGGTGCGGCTCGGGATCCTCTTCCCGGCGATCTACGAGATGCAGGCGGTGGCGATCTGCCGCGCGGCGCGGGCGGTTGCGGGGGCGAAGGTCGAGGTGATGATCCCGCTGGTCGCCTACGAGCGCGAGCTCGAGCTGGTGCGCGAGCTCGTCCTGCGCGTGGCCGAGCGCGAGGGGCTCCAGCACGGCGAGGACTTCCTCGTCGGCACGATGCTCGAGCTGCCGCGGGCGTGCTTCTTGGCCGACACGATCGCCCCGCACGCCGACTTCTTCTCGTTCGGCACCAACGACCTCACCCAGACGGCACTCGGCTTCTCGCGCGACGACATCGAGGCGCGCATCCTCGCCCGCTACATCGACGTCAAGATCCTCGACCGCTCGCCGTTCGAGACGATCGACCAGCCCGGGGTGGGCCAGATGGTGCGCATGGGCGCGTGGCTGGGGCGCCAGGGGCGCGCGGACCTCAAGCTCGGCATCTGCGGCGAGCACGGCGGCGACCCCGACTCGATCGCCTTCTTCCACGACTCCGGGCTGGATTACGTCAGCTGCTCGCCGTACCGGGTGCCGATCGCGCGGGTGGCCGCTGCCCAGGCGGCCATCGCTTCTCGCGGAACATCCTGAGCGCGAAGGCGCCGGCCGGATGGGCGCGGTAGCCGAGTATGAGCTTGCCGGCGGGTGTCGGCGTCGCGGAAGGCTGGGGGAGGGGGACGCTGTACTCCGGGGGCGCGACGGCCGGCGAGGCCAGCGCGGCGAAGGTGAGGTCGGCCGCGGTGAACTGCTCGCCGAAGAGGTATGGGCGGCCGTCGGCGAGCCAGCCGGCGACCGTGTCGAACGTCCGCCGGACGGCCGCCACGTCGTGCTCGAGCGTCCGCGGGCCGATGCGCATCACGTGGGCGGCCCACGGCCCGAAGACCGGCCAGGCGAGCTTCAGGGCGCGGGCTTCCCAGGTCGGGACGCCGACGTTGTTGAACGGCAGGAACACCTTCGGGCGCTGGAGGACGAGCGCGTACATCAGCCGGCGGCCGGCGATGCCCAGGTCGCCGTCGAGCCAGCGGGTGATCTCGGCCACCGCGGGTTCGCGCTGGCGGAGGCTCGGGTCGGCGTAGGCGACGATGTCCTCGGACTGGCTGAGCGCGCCGGTCGGCGTGACCAGGACGGGCGTGGTGCCGCCGCCGCCGGCCCGCTTGGAGGCGATCCGGCTCGGACCCTGGACGTGGCGCTCCTCGCGGTACTCGATGCCGCCGAGGGCCAGCGCCCAGCGCGCCTTCTCGCAGTAGTGGCTGATCGGGATGGTGATCAGCCGATGACGTGATAAACTGACGTTCACGTGAAGTTCCGATTCTTCCCCGACGCCGAGCACGACCACTACAAGTGGTGGGCGCTGTCCTGCACGAGCCTGGGCATGCTGCTCGCGACGATCAACTCGGGGACGCTCATCATCGCGCTCCCCGACCTCGAGCGCGCGCTCGGGACCTCGCTGCTCGAGCTCGTCTGGGTGATCCTCGCCTACATGATCGCCTCGACGGTGCTCGTGCTCACCGCGGGGCGCCTGTCGGACCTCTTCGGGCGCAAGAAGGCCTACGTGGCCGGCTTCGCGCTCTTCGGGTTGGCCTCGCTGGGCGCGGGCTTCGCCGCCAACGGCACGGAGCTGATCCTGTGGCGGATCGTCCAGGGCGTCGGCGGAGCGTTCCTGTTCGCCAACGCGGCCGCGTTGGTGACGGACGCCTTCCCGCGCGAGCAGCTGGGTGTGGCCATGGGCACGAACACGATGGTCGCCGCGATCGGGCTGGTGCTGGGACCGGTGCTGGGCGGAGGCCTGGTGGAGCTCTCCTGGCACTGGGTGTTCTGGTTCAACGTCCCGCTGTCGCTGGGCGGCGCCCTCTGGGGCGGGCGGGTCCTGCACGAGCTGGCCAAGCCCGACAGCGTTCGCGGCTTCGACCTCGGCGGGACGCTGACCTTCGTCGTCGGGCTGACCGGCCTGGTCTACGGGATCTCGCGCGGCGGGATCTCGGGCTGGGACGACGCCCTGACGCTCGGCGGCCTGATCGCCGGGGCGGTGCTGTTGCCCGCCTTCGTGCTCATCGAGCGCCGCCAGCGCGCGCCGATGCTCGACCTCGACATCTTCCGCAACCGCATGTTCAGCGCGGCGACCGGCGCGGCGTTCATCAACGGCCTGTCGCGCTTCGCGCTGATGTTCGTCTTCGTCTTCTACTTCCAGGGCGCGCAGGGCGACGACCCGATCACCGCGGGGATCAAGCTGGCGCCGATGGCGCTCGGGATGCTCGTCTCGTCGCCGCTCGCCGGCGTGTACGCCGACCGGCGCGGCTCGCGCGGGCTGGCCGCCGGCGGGATGATCGTCACGGCCGTCGGGCTGGCCGGGATGACCACGCTGCAGGTCGACACGGCCTTCTGGTGGAGCGCGCTGTGGCTGGCCATCGTGGGCGTCGGCTCGGGCATGTTCAACTCGCCCAACACCGCCGCGATGATGGGCACGGTGCCGGTCCACCGGCGCGGGATCGCCGCCGGCGCGCGGATGATGCTGCAGAACACGGGCGCGGTGATCTCGATCGCCTTCGTGCTGGCCGTCGTGACCGCGGCGGTGCCCAAGGACGTGCTCTTCAAGATCTTCTCGGGGCTCGCCTCGGGCCTTTCGCAGGCCAAGCTCGACCCGTTCATCCAGAACATGCACGTCGCGCTCGCCGTCCTGGCGGCGACGTCGGTCGTCGGCGCGGGGGTGTCGCTGCTGCGCCCGCGCTCGCATGCGGCGCCGGTGCCCGTCGCGCAGGGAGCGGACTGACATGCGCATCGGCGACGTCGCCCGCGCGGTCGGCACGACGACGCGGACGATCCGCTACTACGAGGAGATCGGGCTGCTCGAGCCGGCCGGGGAGCGGCGCTCGGGCGCGCACCGCGAGTACGCCGAGGCCGACGTCGAGCGCGTCCGCGAGATCCTGCGCTTCAAGGACCTGCTCGGGGTCAGCCTCGACGAGCTGCGCGAGCTGATCGCCGCGGAGGACGCGCGGCGCGCGATCCGCGAGGAGTTCCCGCGCACCGAGGACCCCGTCCGGCGCCGCGAGCTGCTCGAGGAGGCGCTCGGTCACCTCGACCGCCAGCTCGAGCTGGTGCACCGGCGGGCGGCCGAGCTCGCCGAGCTCGAGGGCGACCTCGCCGCGCGGCGGGAGCGGGTCGTGAAGGGCCTGCGGCGCTCGGGCTCGCCCACGACGCGGCGCTAGTGGACGGGTCCACTAGGACCCCGTCGCCGGCGCGGGGGTCCCCGGCACCAGCCGGTGCGGGCGCGGGCGACGCCGCTGCCGGGGTCAACCGGTCGCCCTGCCAAACTTCGGGCGTGAGCCCCGCCCTCGCCGAGTCCTTCGCCGCCCGCCGCGCCGCCTTCGAGGAGGAGTACCTCTCGCCGCTCGCCGTGCGCTCGTATCCGGCGCGCCGCGCGGTGCCCGAGCCCGACTCGGCGGTCCGCACGCCGTTTCAGCGCGATCGCGACCGGATCGTGCACTCCAAGGCCTTCCGCCGCCTGAAGCACAAGACCCAGGTCTTCGTCGCGCCCGAGGGCGATCACTACCGCACGCGGTTGACGCACACGCTCGAGGTCACGCAGGTCTCGCGGACGGTGGCGCGGGCGCTGGGGCTCAACGAGGACCTCGTCGAGGCGGTCGGGCTGGGGCACGACCTCGGCCATCCGCCGTTCGGGCACATCGGCGAGGAGGCGCTCGACCTCGCGCTGCGCGAGCGGTTCCCCGGGCATCCGGGGTTCCGGCACTTCGAGCACTCCCTGCGGGTCGTAGACGTGCTGGAGCCGCTGAACCTGTGCCAGGCCGTGCGTGAGGGCATCGAGCGTCACTCGAGCCGCGCGCCGATGCCCTCGACGCTCGAGGGGCGGATCGTGCGGCTCGTCGATCGCGTCGCCTACATCAACCACGACATCGACGACGCGCTGCGCGCCGGGCTGCTCGACCCCGCCGACCTCCCGGCCGACGCGATCGCCGTGCTCGGCGACACCGGCTCGGCGCGGATCGACGCGCTCGTGCGCGACCTCGTCGAGCACTCGGCGGCCGCCGGCGACATCGTGCAGGGCGACGAGGCGGGGCCGGCGATGGACGCGCTGCGCTCGTTCATGTTCGAGTCCGTCTACCTCGGGCCGGTGGCGCGGCGCGAGCACGCCAAGGTCCACGACGTCGTGCGGACGCTGTTCGACCACTATGTCGCGCATCCCGAGGAGATCCCCGACGGCGGCGGGGCGGCGGGCGCCGATCTGCCCCAGCGGGTCACCGACTGGCTGGCGGGAATGACCGATCGCTTCTGCCTGCGGGCGTTCACGGCGCTGCGCGTGCCGGAGGGGTTCGCCTCGTAGTGCCGCGCTACACCGACGAATCGCGAGACCGCGTGCGCGAGGCGATCGATTTCGTCGAGCTCGTCGCCGCGCGCACGGGCGGCGAGTTGCGGCGGTCGGGGCCCCGGCAGTACATGGGCCTGTGTCCGTTCCACGACGAGCGCACGCCGTCGTTCTCCGTCGAGCCGGTGGAGAAGCTGTTCCACTGCTTCGGCTGCAACGAGAGCGGCGACGTCTTCGACTTCGTGATGAAGACGGAGAACGTCGACTTCGGCGGGGCGCTGGAGCTGCTCGCCGACCGCGCGGGGGTCAAGCTGGAGCGCGTCGCCGAGGATCCGCGCGAGGCCGAGCGGCGCGAGCGGCGCGAACGCCTGCTCGAGCTGCTCGAGCGCACGGCGGCGTTCTACGTGCGCTACCTGTGGGAGTCGCGCGAGGCGGCGCGGGCGCGCGAGTACCTGGCCGAACGGGGGCTGGAGGAGGCGACGCTGCGCGAGTTCCGCGTCGGCTACGCGCCGAGCGCATGGGACCACGTGCTCAAGCTCTCGCTGCGGGCGGGCTTCAAGGCGCGCGAGCTCTACGACGCCGGGCTGGCGCAGCGCTCGAAGGGCACGGGCCAGGTCTACGACAAGTTCCGCGCGCGCGTCATGTTTCCGCTGGCCGACGCGCGGGGGAGGGTGCTCGGGTTCGGCGCGCGCGCGCTCAGCCCCGACCGGCAGCCGAAGTATCTGAACACGGCCGAGAACGACCTCTTCCACAAGGGGCGACTGGTCTACGCGGCGGACCTCGCGCGGGCGGCGGCGGCCAAGGCGGGCGCCGTCGTGCTGTGCGAGGGCTACACCGACGTCATCGCGCTGCACCAGGCGGGGCTGCGCAACGCCGTCGCCAGCATGGGGACCGCGCTGACCGTCGAGCAGGTGGGCGAGCTGGGCAAGCTCGCCCCGGTGGTGCACATGGCCCTGGACGCCGACGCCGCGGGGCACAACGCGATGCTGCGGGCGGCCGAGGTGGCGGCGAAGAGCAAGCTGGGGCTGCGCGTGGTGCCGCTGCCGGCGGGGCTCGATCCGGCCGACCTGGTGCAACGCGACGGCGCCGACGCGATGCGCGTGCTCGTCGAGCGCTCGGTGCCGTTCGTGCGCTTCCGCGTCGAGCGGGCGCTGGCGCTGGGCGACACGTCGAGCGCGGAGGGCAAGGACCGTGTCCTCGAGGAGTTGCGCCCGGTCTTCGCGGCGCTCCCGCCGAGCCTGCTGCGCCAGGAGCTCGTGGGGCTGGTCGCCGAGCGGCTGGACGTGCACTACGAGACGGCGGCGTCGCTGTTGAGGCCGCGCGGCCGGGGCGAGGGGGCGCCGCCCGTGCGCGGCGCGGCGACAGCTCGGGCGGACCGGCGCGAGCAGACGGAGCTGGCGTTCCTCGGGCTGTGCATCGACCTGCCCGACCGAGGCCGCACGGCGCTTCTCGAGGTCGACGAGCAGCACTTTACCGCGGAGCGCACGCGGCGCGCGCTGTCCTGGTTGCGCGACCACCTCGAGGCGCCGCAGCACGGACTTCCGCGCGACGACGAGGAGCTCTCTGCGCTGATCGCTCAACTCGTCCTCGGAGCGTCCCAGCGCAAGCCATCAACGGCTGCGCTGGAGACGGAGCTCCTGGGGCTCCAGATCGCGCGCATCGACCGGCGCCTGAAGGCGCGCGACGGCTCCGCTTCCGAGCTTGCGCGGCAGAAGGCGGATCTCCAGCGGCGTCGCAACGACCTGGTGCCGCGGGTCGTCTAGACATTTTCGGTCCGAGACGCGAACTAGTGTTCGGGTCATGGACAGGGAGCAGCTCGCATCCTGGCTCGAGGAAGGAGTGTCGATCGAAGAGATCGCACGCCGCGTCGAACGGCATCCCTCGACGGTGTCGTACTGGATGCACAGTTGGGGTTTGCGGTCGGCGCATGCGGACAAGCACGCGCCGCGCGGGGCGCTGGGCCGCGCCGAGCTGGTCGAGTTGATCGAGCGCGATTTCACGGTCCGCGAGATCGCGGCACGCGTGGATCGCAGTCCAACGACCGTGCGGTACTGGCTCCAGCGGTACGACCTGGAGACGACACGCCGGGCACGGCGCCTTCGCGCTGAGCCGAACACGATCGCCGAGTGCCGTGTCCACGGGCTCACACGCCACGTGGCCAGGGACGACGGACGCCTCGCGTGTGCGCGCTGTCGTGCCGAGTCGGTCACCCGCTGGAGGCAGCGCGCGAAGCGGATTCTTGTCGCCGAGGCGGGCGGGCGATGCCAGTGCTGCGGCTACGACGGGTGCGTGGCTGCCCTCGAGTTCCACCATGTCGATCGCGCCACCAAGCGATTGCGTTGGGCAGCCGCCGCCTGACGCGCGCTCTGGACGTGCTGCGGGAGGAGGCGGCCAAGTGCGTCCTTGTCTGCTCGAACTGCCACGCCGAGCTCGAAGCGGGAGTCAGGACCCTTTCCTAAGATGAGTGGCCGTTCCTGCCGAATACAGGGTTGTTCAGCGGTCCGGGGTAGCTCAACGGCAGAGCAATCGGCTGTTAACCGATAGGTTGTGGGTTCGAATCCCACCCCCGGAGCTCACTCGAGGCCGTCCTGCGGGGCGGCCTTCGTCATTCCGCGGCGTGGCCCAGCAGGCTCGCTACAGCAGCCCGTCCGCGGGCTCGCTGGCGGTGACGGGCGGCTCGACGGGCGGCTACGACGCGAGGGCCAGGGCGCTCGTGTTCTCCAGGATGTTGAAGAGGGCGGTGGCCGATGCGCGTCCAGATCACGTAGACCACCAGCCCAGGGGCACGACGATGATGCCCAAGAGCTTCTCGGCGCCGCCGGTGTACCCGAAGAGGATGGTCATGTCAGGAAGGCGATCACGGAGAAGAGGCTGACGAGCACCAGGACGATCGTGTGGAGCTCCCGGATGATCTTCGTCGTGATCAGCGAGCTGAACGACGTGTCGAACAGCGACGCGAGGAAGCCGTTGTCCTGAGGCACGGGCGCGGTTTTTTCTCTTCGAGGCGAGCGGGGCGATTTCTACCGTTAGCCTCCGCGGACCGGCACGCAAGCGGCGACGAGGAGGCGGTGAGCAGATGGCGGTGCGGGCAGCGACCAGTCGAGGGCCCTCTCCGGCGCAGGCGTTCTGCGGCCTGGTCGGCGTGGTGCTCGTCGCCGCCGGCGCGCTGGGCTTCCTCGGCAACGCGAGCTTCGGCGGCCCCGGCGAGCGCGGGACCTTCCTCGGCCTCGACGTCAACGGCTGGCACAACGTGGTTCACATCGCGACCGGCGCCCTGCTGCTGGCCGGCGCGCCCAGCGCCGGCGCCGCGCGCGCCGTCTGCGTCATCTTCGGCGGGGCCTACGCCGTCGTCGCCGTGCTCGGCTTCATCGACGGCAGCGACGTCCTCGGCTTCATCCCCGTCGACGGCGCCGACAACGTCCTGCACACGGTCCTCGCCGTCCTCGCGCTGCTCGTCGCGGCGGCCCCGGCGCCCCGCGGCCGGCGCGGCGGCCCGCCGGACGGCGACCGCTCGGTGCTCGAGCGCTACCACGCGGCCTACGACGCCTCCTCGCCCAACCAGGTCTTCGTCGGCCTGCCCGGCTGACGCGCGGGCGGGTCGCGCGGCGCGCGCCAGCACCGTGCCGCCGCCCATGAGCGGGATGCTCCCGTCCACGCTGCTCGTCGCCACGGCCGCCGGCGGCCACCTCAGCGCGCCCCGCGGGCGGCTCGGGCCGCTACGGGCCCGCGGCTCGCGGGTCACGACGACGATCCGGCGTCCGCGCCTACGCCGTGACGCTCGACGCCGCCGGCAACCTCGGCACGACCAGCCGCGGCGCCGCGCGGCGTTTCGGCTGACCTCGTCGCCGCGCCGGCGGGCGCCCGCTTCCCGGCCGCGAACCCTTCGACGAGCTCCGCCGCGCGACCCGCCGGGTCGTGGCCGGCCGCCCAGGCCGAGAGCTCGCGCGCCCGCGCGCGCATCGCCGCGTCGCCCAGCGCCCGGCGGACCGCGAGCCGCAGCGGCCCCGCCGCGACGAAGCGCCCCGGCACGCGCACGCCGACGCCCGCCCAGTCGACCCGCGCTGCGTTCTCGGCCATGTCGCCCGCCGCCGGACACGCCACCACCGCGCAGCCGGCCTCGAGCGCGCGCGCCACCGTGCCGTGGCCCGCGTGGCAGACCACGACGTCGCAGCGCGGCATCACGCGCGAGTAGCTCAGCCACTCGACCAGCCGCGCGTTGCGCGGCACGTCGAGCTCGACCCCCGCCGGCGCCGGGCGCCGGTTCCACGCCGCCAGCACGCGCACCGGCTCGCCGGCGAGCGCTCGCAGCGTCGCGCGCAGAAGCCGGAACTCGGGGTCGTGCACCGTTGAGGGGGCGACCAGCACGAGCGGCGCGTCGCCGTCGGGCAGCTCGACGTCCTCGCAGGGCAGCTCCCAGGCGAGCGGGCCGACGACGTGCACCGACGCCGGCCAGTCGCGCGGGTACTCGAGCTGCGGGAAGGTCGCGACCAGCGCGAGCTGATCGCTGATGCCCCCGTGGACGCGACGCAGCGGCGCCAGCCCGAGTCGCGCCCGGGTCCCGTTGAGCTCCTCGCGCCCGCGCTCCAGCCCGGCGCGCGTCACGCGGTCGACCGACCGCCACAGCGCGCGTCCGAGCGCCGTCCGCGGCCGCCGCGCCCCGATCGCGTAGGGCGGCCAGCCGCGCTCGAGCACCGGCCAGACGTGCGGCACGAGCGTCGCGACCGGCACGCCGCGGATCTCGCCGGCCAGCGCCGGGGCGAGCGTGAGGATGTCGGCGACGATCGCGTCGGGACGCACGTCGTCGACCAGCGGCAGCGTCTCGCCCGCCGCACGCACGACGGCCTGGTAGGGCTTGAGCGGCCGCTCGAGCGTGGGGAAGACGTGGTACTCCGGCGCGGCCGCGAAGCGCATGCCCTCGGCCTCGACCGCGTCGCGCCAGCGCCGCCACGTCTGCAGCGTCACGTCATGGCCGCGCGCGGCCAGCGCGCGCCCCAGGGCGACCATGGGGAAGGCGTGGCCCGGGTCGCCGAAGGCGCCGAGCAGCAGCCGCCGTCTCACGCCGCCTCGGCGAGCTCCGCGACGAACCGCAACTGCTCGAGCCGCTCGTCCTTGGTGAAGGCGAACGGCGAGACACCGAGCGTGCCCACGCCGGCCTCGCGGAAGACCCGGATGCGCTCGCGCACGACGTCCTTGGGACCGACCAGCGCGACGCGGTCGATGAGCTCGGCGGGCAGCGCCGCGGCCGCCTCGTCCTTCTTGCCCTCGAGGTAGAGGTCCTGGACCTCGCGCGCCTCGTCCTCGAACCCGTAGCGCTGGACGAGCTGGTTGTAGAAGTTCTGCTTTCGCGAGCCCATGCCGCCGACGTACAGCGCGATGTACGGGCGCAGCGCGTCGCGCGCCTTCTCGCGGTCGTCGTCGACGAAGACCTGCACGGTCGGCGCGATATCGAACCCGTCCAGCGCCCGGCCGGCGCGCCCGGCGCCCTCCTCGAGGTGCTCGCGCAGCCCCGAGAGGTGCTCGGGGTCGAGCAACGTCGGGATCCAGCCGTCGGCGATCTCACCGGCCAGCGCGGTGTTCTTCGGCCCGATCGCCGCGAGGTAGATCGGGATGCGCTCCTGGACCGGGGCGATCGTGAGCTTGAGCGCCTTGCCCGGGCCGTCCGGCAGCGGCAGCTCGATCGTCTCGCCGTGGAACTCGACGCGCTCGCGCGCGAGCGCCTGGCGCACCACGGCCACGTACTCGCGCGTGCGCTGCAGCTGCTTTGCGAAGCGCACGCCGTGCCAGCCCTCGCTGACCTGCGGCCCGCTCGAGCCGATGCCGAGCAGCATCCGCCCGCCCGAGAGCTGGTCGAGCGTGGCGGCGGTCATCGCCGTCATGGCCGCGCTGCGCGCCGGCATCTGGAAGATCGCCGAGCCAAGCCTGATCTTCGACGTCTGCGCCGCGAGCCAGCCGAGGATCGTCGCGGCGTCCGATCCATAGGCCTCGGCCGTCCATACCGAGTCGTAGCCGAGGCGCTCCGCCTCCTGGACGATCTCGATCTGGTCCTGCGAGCTCAGCCCCAGGCCCCAGTAGCCGATATGCACGCCGAGTTTCATGACGGACGCTCCTCTTCCGGGGCCGAGCTTCGGCCGGTAAGGTTCGGCGCGCAACCCTATGCGTTCGCGTCGCTCCGCCCGAGAAGACCTGCGTCTCGCCGTCGAATGCCTGCCTCGGCGCACCCGCGTCGCGATGCTCGAGGGCGTGCGATCGAACGACATCATCGTCGGCGCCTACGTCGACAGGAAGGGTGGCGTTTGCCCGATGCTCGCCGCGCATCGCTGCGGCGGGCGCACCGACTTCCTCGCCTTCGCGCACGCCTGGGATCGCTTCACGCAGGCCAAGCGCGCGCGCCTCGCGACCGAGCGCGAGATCGCCGTGCTGGTCAGCTATCTGGAGGCCTCGCTGCTCGACGAGGACGTCCGCGGCGCCGACGACCTGCGCGGCGCGATCCGCGACCACCAGGCCGCCGCGCGGCGCCGGCGCGAGGACGAGGCGCGCCGCGTCGGGCTCGGCTGGCTGCGCCGCGAGCGTGACGCCGACGCGGTCCTCGAGCAGCTCGGGGACATCGCGCGCGACTCCGAGCGCGAGCTCGTCTAACCGCTCGCCGCGCACAACCCGCCCGGCCCGCGTTCTTGAGCGCGGATTGAACCACGGTGCCTAGGATGCGCCTGCGTGCGACGTCCCATCGCCCTGGCGCCCATCGCCCTGCTCGCCCTCGCCGCCGGCTGCGGCGGCTCGGACGGATCGTCCGACGAGCCCCCCGACCGGCCCAAGCCGACCGCGAGCGCGAGCGCGTTCCCGTCGGCGAGCGGCAAGACGCTCGACGCGCTGCGCGCCGGCCTGCCCGAGGGCCCCATCCTCGCGCCGAGCACGACCTCATCGCTCGAGGTCGGGCGCAACCGCGTCGGCTTCGCGCTCTTCACGCCCGACAAGAAGTTCGTCACCAACGCCGCGGTCGCCCTCTACACCACGCGACACGACGGCACGGGCGTGCGCGGCCCGTACGTCGCGCGGCTCGAGTCACTCGAGGTCAAGCCGCAGTTCGAGAGCCAGACGACGGCGTCGGATCCCGGCTCGGCCAAGTCCGTCTACGTCGCCGACGTGCCAATTCCCAAGGCCGGCAAAACGGTCATCACCGGCGTTGCGCGCATTGGCGGGCGAGTGGTCCGCACGAGCGGCTTCGAGCTGCGGATCCCGGCCCATCCCTCGGGCGGCCCGCCCGATGTCGGCCAGAAGCCGCCGCTGATCCACACGCCGACGCTCAGCTCGGTGGCCGGCGACGCGCGCAAGATCGACACCCGCGTCCCGCCCGCCACGGACCTGCTCAAGGACGACTACGCGAGGGTCGTCGGCAAGAAGCCGATCGTCATCACGTTCGCCACGCCGCTGCTGTGCCAGAGCCGCGTCTGCGGGCCGGTCGTCGACATCGTCGAGCAGGCCCGCGCGGAGACCTCATCCGACGTCGCGTTCATCCATCAGGAGATCTACAACGACAACCAGGTCAACAAGGGCTTCCGGTCGCAGGTCGACGCCTGGCACCTGCCGACCGAGCCGTGGACGTTCGTGGTCGACAAGAAGGGGCGCGTCTCGGCGCGCTTCGAGGGAGCGTTCTCGACCGGCGAGCTCGAGCGCGCCATCGAGAAGGTGACGCACAAGACCTAGCGGGGCAGAGGGAGGGCATGAGCCTTCCTGCCGCCAGCCCTGAGCACACCGTCGTCGTCACCGGCGCCTCGGCCGGGATCGGCGCCGAGCTGTCGCGCGAGCTCGCCTCGCGCGGCCACGGCCTCACGCTGGTCGCGCGCCGGCGCGGCCGCCTCGATCGCCTCGCGCGCGAGCTGACCGCCACCGCCGGCGTGCGCGCCGACGTCGAGCCGTGCGACCTCGCCGACCCCGCCGACCGCGCGCGGCTCGTCGAGCTGCTGCGCAACGGCGAGCGCCGCGTCGCCGGGGTGTGCAACAACGCCGGCTACGGCAGCGTCGGCACGTTCTCGGAGTTGCCGCTCGAGCGTGAGGTGGGGGAGGTGCGGTTGAACATCGAGGCGCTCGTCGAGCTGACCGGCGCCTTCCTGCCCCAGATGCTCGAGCGCGGCGAGGGCGCGATCCTGAACGTTGCCTCTACCGCGTCCTTCCAGCCGCTGCCCGGCATGGCGGTCTACGCGGCGAGCAAGGCGTTCGTGCGCTCGTTCTCGGAGGCCGTCCACGCGGAGATGGCGGGCAGCGGCGTCTCGGTCACCACGCTGTGCCCGGGGTTCACCGAGACCGAGTTCGCGTCGGTCGCGGGGGCGGGCAGCTTCGAGGAGAAGATGCCGAGCTTCATGGTCCTCGACGCCACGCATGTCGCTCGTGAGGCCGTCGACGGCATGGAGTCAGGCGCCCGCACCGTCGTCCCGGGCATGATCCACAAGGCCCACGCGTTCTACAGCCGCTTCGTGCCCAACGCGCTCCTGCTGCCCATCGCCAAGCGCCTGACCGAGGAGCGACTGGCGCGGTAGGGCAGCCCGCGTTCAGCGACCAGGCCTGCGTCGAGTTCCTGCGCTGGGCGCTGCCGCGGCTCGGCCTGCGCTGGGAGGGGTTTCGCAAGGTGCGCCGGCAGGTCTGCCGGCGGGTGCGCCGGCGCGTTGGCGAGCTCGGTCTCTCCGATCTCGCTGCGTACCGCGCGTACCTCGAGACGCATCCGGACGAGTGGGAGCATCTCGAGGCCCTCACGCCGATCACGATCTCGCGCTTCTATCGCGACGCCGCCGTGTTCGGGGCGTTAGAGCGCGAGGTGCTCCCGGCGCTCGCCGCGGGCCGCTCGCGCTTGCGCGCCTGGAGCGCCGGGTGCGCGTCGGGCGAGGAGCCCTACACGCTGGCGCTTCTGTGGCGCCACGCGCTCGCCCCGCGGCTCGGCGGGGTGGCGCTCGACATCCTCGGGACCGACGTCGACCCGACGATGCTGCGCCGCGCCGCCGACGCGCGGTACCAGCCCTCGAGCCTCAAGGAGCTGCCCGAGCCGTGGCTGTCCGCCGGCTTCGAGCACCAAGGAGGCGACTACGTCGTGCGACCCGAGCAGCGCGCTCGCGTCGCGTTCGCGCCACACGACCTGCGCGATCCAGCGCCCGACGGCCCCTTCGACCTGGTGCTCTGCCGGAACGTCGCCTTCACGTATCTCGCGACGGAGGGTCAGCAGCATGTCCTGCGCCACATCGCCGCCGCCCTGCGCCCCGGCGGCGCCCTCGTCCTCGGCCTGCACGTGTCCCTGCCCGAACCGTCGTCGGACTTCGAACCCTGGCCGCGAGCGCGAGCGGTCCGCCGCCGCGCAGGGACGGGTGGCGTGATCCACCCCTAAGGGGGTCGGCGCCGGGTCGGCGATGCCGGAGTCTTGGCGCAGTCCAATCGACCCCGAAGGAGCTGGCATGAACTTCCGGACCACCTCTCGTCGCCTCGCCGCCGCCGCGCTGACCAGCGCGGTCGCCGCGGCGCTGACCGCCGGACCGACCACCGGAGCGGCGTTCGCCTCCGAGCGCGCCGACACCGGAGCGAGCGCCACGGCCGCGAAGTCCGACTTCTTCCCGTCGATCCCGAACATCGACCCCTGCCAGATCGCTCCGCAGATCTGCGCCCCGGCGGAGCCTTCGGGTGGAGCCGGTGGTACGGCACCCCCGGCGGACCAGCAGCAGCAGCCGCCGGCGCAGCAGCCGCCGGCGCAGCAGCCGCCGGCGCAGCAGCCCCCGCAGCAGCAGCCCCCGCAGCAGCAGCCGCCCCAGCAGCCGCCGGTGGACGATGACAAGCGCGAGCGGCCCGACCGGCCCGACATCGACGTCCACGTGACGCTGCCGCCTGCCAAGCCCGCCCCTGCGCCCGCCCCGGTGATCGTCACGGCGCCGGCGCCGGCCCCCGCCCCGGCGGCGACCCTTGCGCCGACCCCGGCGCCGGTGGCCGCCCCGGCGCCCGCGCCGACCGCTCCGCCGGTCGTCAACGTCACGCTCCCGCCGCAGCAGACGCCCGCGCAGACCGCGCCCGCGCAGACCAAGCCGAGTCGGACGGTCGTCACCATCCGTCGCAGCTCGCGTCCGCACCGCCGTCACCACCGCCACCACCGCCACCATCGGCATCACCGCCACTAGCAGCTGACCCGCCGACCGCGCCCGCAGCCACCGGCTGCGGGCGCGGTCGCGTCTCTGCACCCGCGGCCCGAGCCGCCTTCTGCCCCGGCGCGCTAGCGTCGGTCCTCCCGGGCCGGTAGCTCAGCGGTAGAGCAGCGGACTCATAATCCGCGGCGCGGAGGTTCGACTCCTCCCCGGCCCATGCGCTTCGATTGGGGCAGTTTCGGCGCTGTCCGGGCGGGATGTTTGCTCGACGGCCCGCATATGCAGCGACGCGAGCGGCGAGCTATCGGCTCCGCGTGCCGCGAATGATCTGCGGGAGCGGGACGCGCGTTAG
>DASXRF010000341.1:0-11123 GCA_036506755.1 Solirubrobacteraceae bacterium
ACCTCGTAGTCGCCGCCGGGATAGACGAGCAGCGCCGCGCCCGAGCCGAGCGCCTGCTCGGCGTTCTCCGGCGAAGCGGCCACCGTGCCGAACTTGCGCAGGAACGACAGCCCGGGCATCGAGAGCACCAGGTTGTGCGCCAGCTGGTAGAAGGGCCGCTCGACCCCGAAGTAGGCGTTGAAGGCCAGCGTCAGGACGCCGGTGTCGGGCGTGAGGTTGCCGCCCGAGTGGTTGCCCACGAGCAGCGCCGCGCCCTCCTCGGGCACGTTGCCCAGCCCTCTGACCTCGCCGCGGAAGTACAGGCTGCTGAGCAGCCAGATGCCCGGCAGGCGCTCGCGGATGTAGTCGGGGTCGCGCTCGTCGAGGTCGGCCGCCGGGATACGCGACTGGACCGCGCCGGTCACCGCGCGAGCGAGCCGGCCGAACAGACCGCCGGGCGCGCCCTCGCGGCTCGTCTCGGGCCGAGCGTCCGGCGGCAGCTCTCCGTGGCCGTTGCGGGAGGCTTTGGCGGCCGTCGTCGCGTCGGTCATCTGCTTGGAGCTTACGCCGCCAGGCGCGCGCGGCGCCGCCGGCGCGCGATCGGGCGGCGCTCCTCGCGGGCGTCGATGCGTCCGAAGAAGTCCCGCAGCAGCGCGTTGGTTCCCTCGGGATGCTCGATCTGGGGGACGTGCCCGCAGCCGTCGAGGACGACCTGCTCGGCGGTCGGCAGCCACTCGGCCACGTGGCGCTTGAAGCCGGCCGGGATGAGCCGGTCGTGCGAGCCCCAGACGAACAGCGCCGGGGCCTCGAGGTCGGCCAGGCGGGCGTAGAAGCCGTTCTTGCCCCACGGGGCGTCGAGGTAGATGTTGCGCGCGGCGCACAGGAAGGCGAAGCGGGCGTTGGCCGAGCCGTAGATCCGCTGGAACTCGTCGACGACGATGTCGGAGACGGCGGGGTCGAGGGCGTCGCTGTCGAAGAACATCGACCACAGCTGGCTCGCCACCGCCCGGCGTGGATAGCGGTGCGGCAGCAGGCCGAGCTCGGGGCGCAGGAGCCGCACCAGCGGGTGCCACGCCCGCTTGATGAACGCCACGGCCGGACAGAGAAGCCCGAGCGCGCGCACGCGCTCCGGCCGGCGCAGGCCGACCTCGATCGCCACCCGCCCGCCCATCGAGTTGCCGACGAGGTGCGCGCGCTCGATGCCCAGCTGGTCCATCACCTGCACGACCGTCTCGGCGAACCAGCGCGCCGAGTAGGGCGCCAGCGGCGGCTTGGACGACCAGCCGAAGCCGGGGAAGTCGATCGCGTGCACGCGGTGGTGCGGGCTCAGCGCGGCGGCGGTCTCGAAGAACGACGACTTCGTCGCGCCCAGGCCGTGCAGCAGCAGGACGTCGATCGGCCCGTCGCCCATGGTCAGGGTCCTGACCGTCCGGCCGGGCAGGCGGATGTCGTGCAGGCGCAGCAGCGGCGGCCGGCCGCCGGGGCGGGCAAAGCGGCCCTCGAAGCCCACGGCGAGATCGAGGTCGCCGCGCGCGTACAGGCGCCGGCGCGAGAACGCCTCGACGCCCGACAGCGCGCCCTCGCGCAGCTGCAGCCAGGTCTCGGAGTCCGTCCCGATCGTCACGTCGGGGCGGCGGCGGGTGATCCCACGGCGGACCGTCGCGGTCTTCTCGCGCAGCCGGATCTCCCAGGTGTGCCCGACGTCGCCGAGGCGCAGGTGGTACGTGGCGTCGAACCCCGGCTCGGCTCCCAGGTACCGCTCGGGGAGGCTTCTGACCACCCGCTGGACGGCGAGGAGGCGGCCGGCGTGCGGCGGCGACCCAGACCCAGACACGGGCGGCACAGTACCCCTGCTATCGGACCGCTGAACACTTGTTCCCGCATCCTCCGGACGCGAAGTTGTGTTCACTTCGCTGCGGCAATGCCGCAAATTCGGCTTCACGACACGCGATCCGGGCGTCAGCAGACGCTGACCCCGCGCGACGGCGAAGTTGGCGTATACGCGTGCGGTCCGACCGTCTACGGCCGCATCCACGTGGGCAATGCGCGCCCCTTCGTCGTCTTCAGCCTGCTCAAGCGGTTCCTCGAGCACGAGGGCCTGCCGACGACGCTGGTGGTGAACATCACCGACGTCAACGACAAGATCTACGACGCCGCCCGGCCCGCTGGGGTGCCGAGTGCCCGCCTGGCCGAGGAGATGACCGCCCACTACGTCGCCGACACGGACGCGCTGGGCCTCGGCCGCCCCGACCACGAGCCCAAGGCCTCCGAGACGATCGGGCCGATCGTCGACCTCATCGCCCGCCTGGTCGATCAGGGCGCCGCCTACGAGGCGGGCGGAGACGTCTACTTCTCGGTGCGCGCCGACGGCCGGTACGGCTCGCTGTCGCACCGCTCCGTCGACGACATGGACCAGGGCGAAGGCGTCGAGGGGGCCGACCGCAAGCGCGACCCGCTCGACTTCGCGCTCTGGAAGGCCCACAAGCCCGGCGAGGACACCGCCTGGGACTCCCCATGGGGGCGGGGCCGGCCCGGCTGGCACATCGAGTGCTCGGCCATGGCCGAGGAGCTGCTCGGGCTGGAGTTCGACGTCCACGGCGGCGGCTCGGACCTTGTCTTCCCCCACCACGAGAACGAGGCCGCCCAGACGCGGATGGCGCGCGGGCGGGAGCTGGCGCGCGTCTGGATGCACAACGGGATGCTCGTCCTCGCCGGCGAGAAGATGGCCAAGTCGGTCGGCAACATCACGCCGCTGCACGAGGCGATCGAGCGGTGGGGGCGCGACGCGCTGATCCTCTTCTTCGTCGCCGGCCACTACCGCGGGCCGCTGACCTGGAGCGACGACGCGCTGCGCCAGGCGCAGGCCAACGCGCAGACGCTGCGCGACGTGGCCCGCCGGCTGACCGACGGCGACTCGCCCGAGGACCTCGCCCCGCTGCGCGACCGCTTCTTCGCGGCCCTGGCCGACGACTTCGGCACCCCGGCTGCGCTCGCGGCCATGTGGGAGTGGGTGCGCGAGGTCAACCGCCGCGGCGAGCCGGCCGGGCGCGCGCACCTCGCCGAGATGCTCGGCGTGCTGGGCCTCGAGAACCTGCTCGAGCCCGAGGCGCCGGCGCCGCCCGAGGTCGTCGAGCTGGCCGAGCGCCGCCAGCGCGCCCGCGAGGCGCGCGACTTCGCCGAGTCCGACCGCCTGCGCGAGGAGATCCGCGCGCGCGGCTGGGAGGCGCGCGACACCCCGGACGGCTTCGAGCTCGCCCGGCGCCCCTCGCCGTGATCGTCTACGGCCGCAACGCGGTGCGCGAGCTGCTGGGCGCGCGCCGGCGGCCGGTGCGGCGGCTCTGGGCGACCCGCGGAGCGGAGCGCGAGCCGTGGCTGCGCGGCGTCGCGGTGCAGGCGGCGTCGCCCGGCGAGCTCGAGCGCCTGTGCGGCTCGGGCGCCCACCAGGGGGTGTGCGCCGAGACGACCGCCTACCCCTACGTCGGCGGCGACGAGCTGCTGGCGGCGCCGGATCCGCTCATCGTCGCCCTCGACGAGATCCAGGACCCCCAGAACGTCGGGGCGGTGTGCCGGACCGCCGAGTGCGTGGGCGCGACGGGCGTCGTCGTGCCCGAGCGGCGCTCGGCGGAGGTCACGCCGGCGGTGTGCAAGGCGTCGGCGGGCGCCGTCGAGCACCTCCGCGTCGCGCGCGTGCGCAACCTCGCCGACTTCATCATCGAGGCGCGCGACGCCGGCTGCTGGTCCTACGGCGCGGCGGCCGACGGGGCGGTGCCCTACGACCAGCCCGACTACCGCGGCGGCGTCGTCCTGGTGCTCGGGGCCGAGGGGCGCGGGCTCCGTCCGAGGGTCGCGGCAAGCTGTGACGCGCTGGTGGCGCTGCCGCTGCGCGGACGGATCGCCTCGCTCAACGTGTCTGCGGCCGCGGCGGCGCTGTTGTACGAGATCTTGCAGCGGCGGACTTGACATCTGCCCATAACTCCGCAAAAGTTACGCTCAACCTGAGGTGAAGGCCTCGGGTTTGTGGTGGAGCTGGCGCCCTGGGAGGGCGCGTCAGCGGGAATCGACGACCGGCCGCCGGGATGGCGGTCGCTTGGAGGACCCGTTTTGGCGCGACTGTCCAGCAACCCTCATGGTCAGCTTCAGGTTGACGATGGCTTCCTCATCGCCCTTGCCAAGCAGGGCAACCCCGATGCGTACGACCGTCTCGTGCGCCGGTACTACGGCTTCGTCCGGCTCAAGGCCTCGTCGTACTTCCTGGCCGGCGGCGACAGCGACGACCTGATCCAGGAGGGCCTGGTCGGCCTCTACAAGGCGGTCCGCGACTACCGCTCGGACCGCGAGTCGAGCTTCCGCAACTTCGCGGAGCTGTGCATCACGCGGCAGATCATCACCGCGGTCAAGACGGCGACCCGCAACAAGCACACGCCGCTCAACGGCTACGTCTCGTTCGCCTCGTCGCCCGCCGGGGCGAGCGACGGCGAGCCGACCCTCGACGAGGTGATCCCGGGCCCCGAGGCGCGCGACCCGGTCCTGCAGGCGATCTCCTCCGAGGAGCTGCGCTCGCTGGTCGACTGCCTGTCGACGGCGCTGTCGGAGCTCGAGTCGCGCGTGCTCTCGCTCTACCTGGACGGCTACTCCTACGAGGCGATCGGCGGCCGGCTGGGCTGCGACACCAAGACCGTCGACAACGCGCTGCAGCGCGTCAAGCGCAAGGTCGGAGCGCATCTGCGCGCGCGCAACGTCACGCTGTAGGGCGTGCCGGCCTGGCTCGAAGTCCTCCTGATCGTTCTCGTCCTGCTCGTCGTCGTGCTCTTCGCGCTCGGCGCGGCGGGCGCGGCGCGGCACCGGCAGGCGCTCGATCCGCAGTTCCACGCCCAGCTCGAGGAGGCCAACAAGGCGCTCGCCGCTGCACGGGCCGCTGACCGCGGCTGGGACCGCGCGAACCTCGAGGCCGCGGTGCGGGCGGCGCACGAGCGCCGGCACCCGGGCGCGCAGATCGGCGAGCTGCACCTCGTCCAGGTCGTCGACCGCCCGGGGACCGAGGAGGACGAGGCCCGCTTCCGCGTCGTCGACGCGCACGGCGAGCACGACATCCTGCTCAGCCGCCGCGGCGACGAGTGGGCCGAGCTCCCCGGCTGACTACCCCTTCAACGGCCGGCGCGGCCGCGGCCAGCGAGCCGATCAAGGCGAGCAGGACGACCGCGCGGCGCCGCATGCGTCCCCGCTACCCGGGCAGCCGCTGCTGGACGCGGAGCGCCGGCGCGAACAGGTCGCCGAGCTCGTCGACGCGGCCGAGGACCTGCTCGGTGTCGAACGACAGCAGGTCCGCGTCGCCGGCGTCCAGGCAGGCGCGCACCTCGTCCCAGCTCACGGGCGTGGAGACCGTCGGTCGCTCGCGCGCGCGCACGGAGTAGACGTTGACCGTCGTCTTCTTCTCGTCGTTCTGCGACCAGTCGACGAGGATCTTGCCGCCGCGCAGCGACTTGGTCATCCGCGAGACGACGAGGTCGGGCAGCTGCGCCTCGAGCAGCTCGGCGACCTGGCGCGAGAAGCCCTTGGTCTGCGCGTACGTCGCGTCGGGCGCGTTGAGGGGCACGTAGACCTGCAGGCCCTTGGAGCCGGAGGTCTTGGCGAGCGACTGCAGGCCGACCCCCTCGAAGAGCCCGCGCAGCACGAGCGCCACCTCGCAGCACTGGACGATGTCGGCGGGCGGGCCGGGGTCCAGGTCGAAGACCATCATCGTCGGGCGGCCGACCTCGGGCACCCGCGAGAGCGAGGTGTGCAGCTCGATGTCGGCGAGGTTGGCGAGCCACACCAGCGTCGCCGTGTCCTGGGCCAGGCAGAAGGTGATCGTCTTCGACGACAGCTTGACGTCGGCGGTCTGCACCCAGTCCGGGCGGTGGCGCGGGCAGTTCTTCTCGTAGAAGTGCTGGCCCTCGACGCCGTTCGGGTAGCGCTTGAGCGTCAGCGGGCGGTCCTCGAGGTGGGGGAGGAGCGCCGGCGCGATGCGCGCGTAGTAGGCGACGAGATCGCCCTTGGTGAAGCCGGTCTTCGGCCACAGGACCTTCGACCAGTTGGAGATCTTGATCTCGCGGCCGTCCACGACGACCTCGCGCCCGTCCTTGGGCAGCTCGCCGACGACCTCGACCGGCGCCTGCTTGTCGGAGCGCAAGCCCTTGAAGGAGGGATGGCGCAGCATGCCGTCGTTGGTCATGTCGGTGAACTCGATCTCGGCCGTCAGCAGCGGCTCGACCCAGTGGACGGCGCGCGGGGGCTTGCGGGTCGTATCGGAGAGCGGGCTGTGGTCGGTGCGCAGCGGCGCCAGGCGGCGCGCGAGGTCATCGAGCGTCTTGTCGGTGAAGCCGGTGCCGACCTCGCCGGCGTAGACGAGCTCGCCGCTCTCGGGGTCATGGCGGGCGACGAGCAGCGAGCCGATGCGCTCGGCCCGCCGGCCCTCACCCGGCTCCCAGCCGACGATGACGAACTCGTCGCGCTTGACGTTCTTGACCTTGATCCACGCGCCCGTGCGCCGGCCGGGCTCGTAGCAGGAGTCCAGCCGCTTGACGATCAGCCCCTCGAGCCCGGCGGCCGCCGTGGCGGCGAGCAGCTCCTCGCCGTCGCCGTCCAGCTGCGCCGGCGCCTGCCAGTTCGGGCCCTCGAGGCCGAGCGACTCCAGGCGCTCGCGGCGCTCGCGCAGCGGGCGCTCCATGAGCGAGTGCCCGTCGAGCCACAGCACGTCGAAGATCACGTAGACGACCGGGACCTCCCGGGCGCGCCGGCGAATGAGCGACTCGGACGTCAGGTGCATGCGCTGCTGCATGCGCGCGAAGCTCGGGCGTCCCTGCTCGTCGAAGGCGACGATCTCGCCGTCGAGGATCGCGCGGTGCGAGCTCAGCGCCCGGTTGAGCCTGCGCAGCTCCGGATAGGCCGCGCTGACGTCGCGCAGGTTGCGCGTCTCGAGGCGCAGGGTCCCGGGCCGCGAGTAGGCGATCGCGCGGATGCCGTCCCACTTGACCTCGAAGGCCCAGCCCTCGCTCGTCCGCGGCAGCTTGCCCGGCTTGGCCAGCATGGGGACGATCCCGCCGTCGGGCATGGGCTGCGCGTCCGGGTCGGCGGGCGGGTCCATCCGGTGGATGAGCCAGTCCTTGGGGTCGTCGCGGCCGGTGCGGATGAGCGCGTAGCGGCCCCGCATCCGCTCACCGTGGAAGGTCGCGATCACCTCCCCGTCGCGCCACTTCTCGGCCTCGTAGGTGCCGCGGTCCCAGATGGTCATGGTCCCCGCGCCGTACTCGCCCTTGGGGATCTCGCCATGGAAGTCGAGGTACTCGAGTGGGTGGTCCTCGGTGCGCACGGCCAGGTGGTTGCGCTTGGGGTCTTCCGGGATGCCGTTGGGCACCGCCCACGAGGCGAGGACGCCGTCGTGCTCGAGGCGCAGGTCCCAGTGCAGGCGCGTCGCGTGGTGCTCCTGGACGACGAAGCGGCCGGCCGCCGCGGGCGCCGCGGGGCCCTCGCCGCCGCCGGCCGGCTCGCGGGTGGTCGAGAAGTCCCGCTTGGCGCGGTACTCGGCGAGCCGGTCCCGCGCCATGGCGCTCAGCGGTCGGCGGCGATGCCCGGGCCCGCGCCGGGGTCATCCCCGCGTTCGCGCGGGTCGCGCGTGACCTCGGTGACGTCCATCTCGTCGGCCTCGCCGTAGACGGCCTGGTCGGGCTCCTCGGTGAAGCGGTCGAACTCCTCGCGCACGTGGATCTGGACCCCGGGCTTGGCCGGCCCGTGCTCGGCGTGCTCGATGAGCTCCTCCTCGGCCATCTCCCAGCCCTCGGCGTCGCCGCCGCCCGCCTCGTAGACCGGGTCGAAGGCCGGGTCGTGGGGGAGGTCCTCCTCGAGGTCGCGTGTCGGCCGGCCGCCGATCCGGCGCGCCTCGGCGCCGGCGGCCTGGGCCTCCTCTTCGGCGAGGCGGTCGTACTCGTCGGTCATGTGTCGCAGGCTCCTCGTTCTCGCTCTCTGCGTGAGGCCTACCCCTCGCAGAGGGTGACACACGTCAGGCCCGTTGCGGGAGGCCGCGGCCAAGGGCGTCGACGAGCGCCTCCAGCGCGGCCAGTCCGGGGCCCAGCGGCTCGAGCTCGACGTGCTCGTCGGGGCGGTGCGCGTTGGCGCCGTGGGTCAACCCCAGGCAGATGGCGGGAAGGCCGCGGCCGAGGGCGGCATTCGCGTCGGTCGACGAGGCGTTCTCCTCGGCCGGCGGCAGGCCGGCGGCGCGGCGCGCCGCGCGCGCCGCCTGCACGAGCGGGTGGCCGGTCGGGGTGGATCCGGCCGGGCGGCGCCCGAGCGGCTCGATGTCGACCTTGACGCCGGGCGGCGCGGCTGCCGCCAGCGCGGCGACCACGCGGTCGCTCGTCGCCTCGAGCGCCTCGTCGTCGGCGTCGCGCAGGTCGATCTCGATCGCCGCCTCGGCGGCGATCGTGTTCACCGACGTGCCGCCGTAGAGGACCCCGGCGTTGAGGTGCGCGTCGCCTGCGGCGGCGATCGCCTGCGCGCCGGCGGCGAGCAGCGCGTGGACGGCCGACGGCCGGCCGCGGTCGCCCCACGAGTGCCCGCCGGGCCCGGTGAAGCGCGCGCGGAAGCGCGCCGAGCCGATGCCCGCGATCTGCACGCTGTCGCGGCCGTGGCCCTCGAGCGCGACGAACGCGTCGCAGGCGCAGGCGTCGAGCAGCGCGCGGGCGCCGCGCAGGTCGCCGAGGCCCTCCTCGCCGACGGTGGCGGCGAGCACGAGCGGATGCGCGGGCGACGGGCCCGCGGCGAGCCGCGTCGCGAGGTGCACGAGCGCCGCGAGGCCCAGGCAGTCGTCGCCGATGCCGGGCCCGTGCAGCGCGCCCGGCGAGCGGCGTGGCTCGAGCGGCGTGTCGGCCGGAAAGACGGTGTCCAGGTGCGCGGCGACGACCGCGGCCGGCCCGCCGTCCGGGCCGAACCGCGCGACCACGTTCCCCGCGGCATCGCGGGCCGGCGCGGCGCCGGCCTGGGCCAGCCGGTCGGCCACGGCCCGCGCGCGCTCCTCCTCGTCTCCGGTCGGGGCGGCGATCGCGCAGAGCGCGAGGGCGTCTGCAGCGACGCGCTCGAGCGGGGTCGGTCCCGCGCTCAGCCCTTCTGGACCTTCTCGAGATCCACGACGAAGACCAGAGTCTCGTTCGGGGCGATGTCCGGCGGAGCCCCCTGCGCGCCGTAGGCCAGGTCGGGCGGGATGGTCAGCTGCCGGCGCCCCCCGACGCACATTCCCGCGACGCCCTTGTCCCAGCCCTGGATGACCTGCCCGGCGCCAAGCGGGAAGGTGAAGGGCTGGTGGCGGTTCCACGAAGCGTCGAACTGCTGGCCGTCGCGGAAGCGCACGCCGACGTACTGCACGGTGACCGTGTCGCCCGCCTCGGCCGGCGCGCCCTTGCCGACGACGATGTCCTGCGCCACCAGCGTGCCCGGCGCGTCGCCGCTCTGATGCGGGATGCGCGGCTTGCGCGCGAGGTCCTTGGTCGGCGAGACCTTGATCGCCGAGGCGCCGGGCGAGGACGCCGCGCGACAGCTCGCCTTCTTGGCGGCGGGCGGCGCGGCGGCGGGCTGGGTCCCCGCGGTCTCCGTGCCGGTGTTCGCCGACTTGTCGTCGTTGCCGCCGCAGCCGGCGAGCGCGAGGGCGGCGGTGAGCGCCGCGACAGACAGCCTCCGGGACATGCGGCGGCAGGCTAGCGTTTTGCGGCGCGTCGCCCGCCTAGCTCAACTGGCAGAGCACTGCACTTGTAATGCAGATGATCTCGGTTCGAATCCGGGGGCGGGCTTGGCGATCGACTTCGTCGATCGCTTGCGCGACCTTCGTTCGCGGGGGCTTGGCGATCGACTTCGTCGATCGCTTGCGCGAACTTCGTTCGCGGGGGCTTGACGGCTACCCGGCGGCCAGCCGGTCGCGCGCCCGCCCGCGGGCGAGCTTCTGGCGCTGCGTCTTGTCGAGCTCGACCTTGCGCAGCCGCACGGCCGCGGGAGTGACCTCCACGCACTCGTCCTCGCGCAGCCATTCGAGCGCCATGTCGAGGGTCAGTTGGCGGTGGGGGACGAGCCGCACCAGGACCTCGGCGGTGGAGGAACGGATGTTGGTGAGGTGCTTTTCCCTCACGGCGTTGACGTCGAGGTCCTCGGCGCGCGAGTTCTCGCCGACGATCATGCCCTCGTAGACCTCCTCGCCGGGCCCGACGAAGAGCGTGCCGCGCTGCTGGAGGTTCATCAGCGCGAACGTCGCCGTGGCGCCGCGGCGGTCGGCGACGAGCGCGCCGGTCGGGCGGGTGTTCAGCTCCCCGAACCACGGCTCCCAGCGATCGAAGACGCTGTGCAGGATCCCGGTGCCGCGCGTGTCGGTGAGGAACTCGGTGCGAAAGCCGATGAGGCCCCGGGCCGGCACGAGGTACTCCATCCGCACCCAGCCGGTGCCGTGGTTGACCATCTCCTCAAGGCGGCCCTTGCGCAGGGCCAGCAGCTGGGTGACGACGCCGACGTACTCCTCGGGCACGTCGATCGCCACGCGCTCGACGGGCTCGCACAGCCGGCCGTCGACCTCGCGGGTGACGACCTGCGGCTGGCCGACGGTCAGCTCGTAGCCCTCGCGGCGCATGAGCTCGACGAGGACGGCGAGCTGGAGCTCGCCGCGCCCCTGGACCTCCCAGGTGTCCGGCCGCTCGGTGTCGTGCACGCGGATCGACACGTTGCCGACGAGCTCCTGGTCGAGCCGGCCCTTGACCTGGCGTGCGGTCAGCTTGTCGCCGTCGCGGCCGGCGAGCGGCGAGGTGTTGATGCCGATGGTCACGCTGAGCGAGGGCTCGTCGACGCGCAGCACGGGCAGCGCCCGCGGGTCGTCGGGGTCGGCGAGCGTCTCGCCGATCGTGACCTCCGCGAGCCCGGCGACGGCGATGATCTCGCCGGGGCCGGCGTGCTCGGCGTCGACGCGCTCGAGGGCCTCGGTGACGTAGAGCTCGCTGACCTGCGCCGGCTCGACCGTCCCGTCGGCGCGGCACCAGGCGACGCGCTGGCCGCGGCGGATCGTCCCTTGGCGCACGCGGCACAGCGCGAGGCGCCCGACGTAGGGCGAGGCGTCGAGGTTCGTCACCTGCGCCTGCAGC
>DASXRF010000342.1:0-3795 GCA_036506755.1 Solirubrobacteraceae bacterium
GCTCGCGCGAACACGACGCGCTAGGTCGCTTGCACGACCATTCGCCCCGCGGGCCGACGACGCCGTCGGCGGTCACGCCGAGGCGGCGCTGCAGCTCGACGACCGAGCCGCGCGCCACGCCGGTGGCGGCGCGGGGCTGTGCCGCGCCGGCGCCGTCGAGGCCGAGCGCGGCGCGCGTGCGCGGCCCCGCGATCCCGACGGCGGGCAGGCCGTGCTCGCGCTGGAAGCGGCGCAGCGCCGCGCGCGTCTGCGGGCCCATGACGCCGTCGGCTGTGATGCCCAGCGCGTGCTGCACGGCGGCCAGGCCGGAGCTCGCCGAGGCGGGCGCGACGCCTCCGCCCAACGCCGGCACGGCGACGGCGGTCGCGGTCACCGCCAGCGCGAAGGAGGCCGTCGCCGCGCTCGGCGCCGTCGGCCGGCGCCGCGCGGGCGCGGCGTGCCGGCGCTCGAGCGAGCGGTGGCGCGAGGCGTGCCACAGGCGCGCGTCGCCGAGGTCGCGGCGGGCGGGCGTGCCCGGGTGGTCGACGCCGCGCCGGGCGTACGAGCGCGCCAGTGAGCGCAGCCAGAGGTCGTGGGACGCGAGATCGCGCTGGGTGCCTGCCATGCCTGCCTTTCGTGTTCACGCCTACGAGGTGAGCTGACGGGCTCGCGCGAACACGACGCGCTAGGTCGCTTGCACGACCATTCGCCCCGCGGGCCGAGGTTCCTCGGCCCAGGTGGGTCCCCCGTTCCCCGCCGGGCGGAGCGGCGGGGATTCGGCCTGGATCAGTTGTTGCGGCGAGTCATAACACGCCGGACGGCGGATCGTAGCGGTGGACGCCGAGCCTCAGGCGGCGCGCGCGGCGGCGAGGGCCGTCAGCCAGCCGGGCTCCGGGCAGGCGTCGGCGTCGAGGTAGACGACGAGCTCGCCGGTCGCCTCGGCCGCTCCGGCCTCCCTGGCGCGCCCGGTCGCGGCGAGGATCGGCCGGACGCCGTGCTCGCGGGCGACCGCCACGGTCCCGTCGGTCGATCCTTCGTCGACCACCAGGACCTCGTACTCGGGGTAGTCGAGCCGGCGGACGTGGTCGAGCGTCCGCCCGAGGGTGGCCGCGCCGTTGTGCGAGCAGATGACGACCGAGATGCGCGGGCACGGCCGCTGGCGGGCGAAGCGCCCCGCCGGCGTGGCTGCGATCTTGAAGAGCTGCTCCGGTGTCACGCCCTCTTAGACGTGCGAGTAGCCTCTTCGTCAGGCGCTATCGGCAGCCGTGACGCTCTTCGCCTGTCCGGGCGGGACCTTGGTGTCGGGCTTGGGGGCCTTTGCGCGCTGAGCGGCCGCGCGCGCAGCCGCCGCGCGTCGCCGCCGGCGATCGCCCGGCGGACCGCGACGCACGCCATGTCGCGCCCCGCGGCGTACTCCTGGAGCGTCGCGCGGGCCTCGAAGACCGCCTGCCGGGCCGCGCCCGGCGAGAGCGACAGCGAGGCGCCGATCTCGGCCGGCGCGACGCCGCCGAGGGCGCGCATCACCAGCGCGTCGCGCTGCCGGGCGGGCAGCTCGCGCAGGTCACGCAGCACCGCGCCCAGCCGCTCGCGATGCTCGGCGCGCACGTGCGGCGCGGCCTCGGGCGCGGGGTGCGCCTCGGCCAGCGGCTCGAAGCTGCGCCGGCGGCGCAGCTGATCGATGGCCTCGTTGCGGGCGATCCGGAACAGCCAGGCGTTCCACGACGCGCCCTCCTCGCGACCGGCGAGCCCGGTCAGCGCCCGGGTCATCGTGGCCTGGACGGCGTCCTGGGCGTCGTCGTGCTGGCGCAGGATGCCGTGGCAGTAGCGGTACAGCGCGTCGCGGTGGCGCTCGTAGAGGACCGCGAAGGCGCCCTCGTCGCCACGCGCGGCGAGAGCGGCGAGGCGCTCGTTGCTGAGCACCCTGAGGCCGGGCCCCTGCTCCACGACGCATTCTTTCCATGCCCGCGCACCGTCGTGGGGATTTCTGGGGTCGTACTTCCGTCCAGAGGCCGGGATACGCTTGTCGGTCCGGTGCCTCCGTTCAAGCTCGACTCCGCGTTCACGCCCACGGCCGACCAGCCGAAGGCGATCGCCGAGCTCGCCGAGGGGCTCGACGGGGGCGAGCGCTCCGTGACCCTGCTGGGCGCCACGGGCACCGGCAAGACGATGACGATGGCGGGAACGATCGAGGCCGTCCAGAAGCCCGCCCTCGTCATGGCGCACAACAAGACGCTGGCCGCGCAGCTGTGCAACGAGTTCCGCACGTTCTTCCCCGAGAACGCGGTCGAGTACTTCGTCTCCTACTACGACTACTACCAGCCCGAGGCCTACGTCCCGAGCCGGGACCTCTACATCGAGAAGGACTCGGCCATCAACCAGGAGATCGACCGCCTGCGCCACGCCGCGACGGCCGCGCTGTTCGCCCGCCGCGACGTGATCATCGTGGCCAGCGTGAGCGCGATCTTCGGCCTCGGCTCGCCCGAGACCTACGAGATGAACATGCAGGTCCTGCGCAAGGGCGACGTGATCGACCGCGACGACCTGCTGCGCAAGCTCGTCTCGATCCAGTACAGCCGCAACGACACCGCGCTCGGCCGCGGCGCCTTCCGCGTGCGCGGCGAGACGCTCGAGGTCTTCCCGGCGTACGAGGAGACCGCCTTCCGCGTGACGATGTTCGGCGACGAGGTCGAGCGCCTGCAGCACTTCGACCCGCTCACGGGCGAGCTCATCAAGGACGACCTTGAGCACGTCGCCGTCTGGCCGGCGACGCACTACAACGTCAAGGAAGGGACGATGGAGCGCTCGGTCGCCGAGATCGGCCGCGAGCTCAACGAGCGCTGCGCGGAGCTCGAGGCGCAGGGCAAGCTGCTCGAGTCCCACCGGCTGCGCCAGCGCACGCAGTACGACATGGAGATGCTGCGCGAGATGGGCTTCTGCAACGGCATCGAGAACTACTCGCGCATCCTCGACGGCCGGGCGCCGGGCTCGCGCCCGTACTGCCTGCTCGACTACTTCCCCAAGGACTTCGTCTGCTTCATCGACGAGTCCCACCAGACGGTCCCGCAGATCGGCGGCATGTACGAGGGCGACCGCTCGCGCAAGCAGACCCTCGTCGACTACGGCTTCCGGCTGCCCAGCGCGCTCGACAACCGCCCGCAGACCTTCGACGAGTTCATGGCGATCACCAACCAGCTCGTCTACGTCTCGGCGACGCCGGGCGAGTACGAGCGCCGGCGCTCGGCGCGGATCGTCGAGCAGATCGTGCGCCCGACCGGGATCGTCGACCCGCGCGTCGACGTGCGCGAGACGCGCAACCAGATCGACGACCTCATGAACGAGATCCGCGCGCGCGTCGACCGCGAGGAGCGCGTGCTCGTCACCACGCTCACGAAGAAGATGAGCGAGGACCTCACCGACTACCTGCTCGAGATGGGCTTCCGCGTGCGCTACCTGCACTCGGAGATCGACACGCTGGAGCGCATCCAGATCATCCGCGACCTGCGCCTCGGCGAGTACGACGTGCTCGTCGGCGTCAACCTCCTGCGCGAGGGCCTCGACCTGCCCGAGGTTTCGCTCGTCGCGATCATCGACGCCGACAAGGAAGGCTTCCTACGCGGCGAGACGTCGCTGGTCCAGACGATCGGCCGTGCCGCCCGCAACGTCAAGGGCAAGGTGATCATGTACGCCGACAAGGAGTCGACGGCCATGCGCAGCGCCATCCGCGAGACCGACCGCCGCCGCGCGATCCAGGTTGCCTACAACGAGGCGCACGGGATCACGGCCGAGAACATCGTCAAGGGCATCTCCGACATGTCC
>DASXRF010000343.1:0-8655 GCA_036506755.1 Solirubrobacteraceae bacterium
GAACAGGAAGACGAACAGCTCGCCCAGCCCCTCGTAGCCGTACGGGCGCGGCCCCCCGGTGTAGAGGACGCCGGCGAGGATCGAGGCCGCGCCGATCAGCAGCAGGACCGGCCCGGCGACCGCGATCAGGTAGATCCCGCACAGCACGGCGGCCCCGAACGACAGGTACGTGGCGACGAGCACCTGGCGGGGCGGGACGAGGCCGCCCGCGGTGACGCGCACCGGGCCGAGCCGATCCTCGGTGTCGGCCCCGCGCCGCGCGTCGGAGTAGTCGTTCGACAAGTTCGTGCCGACCTGGATGAACAGCGCGCCGAGCAGCGCGCAGGCGAAGGCGAGGCCGTCGAACTCGCCGTCGTGGATGGCCAGCGCCGTGCCCACGAGCACGGGCGCCACCGCCGCCGGCAGCGTCCGCACCCGGGCCGCCATGACCCAGATGCGCAGGCCGCTCAAGGTCGTCGCGGGAACTTCGAGAAGTCCGGCGCGCGCTTGGCCTTGTAGGCCTCGCGTCCCTCGCGCGCCTCGTCGCTGCCGTAGAACAGGAGGTTGGTGTCGTGGGCGAGCTGCTGGATGCCGGCGAGGCCGTCCTCGGCGGCGTGGAAGCTCGCCTTCAGCAGGCGCAGCGCGAAGGGGGAGAGGGCGAGCATCTCGCGACACCAGGCGACGGTCTCCTCCTCGAGGCGCTCGAGCGGGACGACCGCGTTGACCAGCCCCATGTCGAGCGCCTGGCGCGCGTCGTACTGGCGGCAGAGGAACCACACCTCCTTGGCGCGCTTCTGGCCGATCTGCGCGGCGAGCAGGCCCGCGCCGAAGCCGCCGTCGAACGAGCCGACGCGGGGGCCGGTCTGACCGAAGCGCGCGTTGTCGGCGGCGATGGTCAGGTCGCAGCAGACGTGCAGGACGTGGCCGCCGCCGACGGCGTAGCCGGCGACCATCGCGACGACCGGCTTGGGCAGCCGGCGGATCTGGACGTGCAGGTCGGTGACGTGGAAGCGCCCGACGCCCGACCCCGGCTGCTCCTCGTAGCCGCTGTCGCCGCGGACGCGCTGGTCGCCGCCCGAGCAGAACGCCTTGTCGCCCTCGCCGGTGAGGATGATCACGCCCACCGAGGCGTCCTCGCGGGCACGCTCGAAGGCCTGCGACAGCTCGACGACGGTCTGCGGGCGGAAGGCGTTGCGGACCTCGGGCCGGTCGATCGTGATCTTCGCGATCCCGTCGCCGGAGGTCTCGTAGCGGATGTCGGAGTACTCGCCCGCCGGCGTCCAGCTCACTGACATGGAGGGCGAGCCTATTGTCTCGGCGATGCGGGTCGAGGCCTGGCTGACGCGCGCCGCGCGGCGGCATCCCGGGCGGGCGGCGGTCAACGCGCTCGCCTACGCCGCGCTCGACGCGGCGGCGTCGGCCGGCGCGCGCGACCTGCACGCCCGCGGCGTCCGCGCCGGCGAGCGCGTGGCGATCGCGCTGGCGCCGGGGGAGGACTTCGTCGTCGCGCTGCACGCCGCGTGGCGGCTCGGCGCGACCGCCGTCCCGGTCGACCTGCGCGACCGCGAGCCGCGCACCGCGGGCGCCCGCGTCGTCGTCGACGCGCCGCTCGACTTGGACCCACAGGCCCCGGACGCCCCGCTCGTCCTCGAGCACGACCTCGACGCGCCGGCGGCGGTCATCCACACGAGCGGCTCGACCGGGCGGCCCAAGGCCGTCGAGCTGACCTTCGGCAACTGGCTGTGGAGCGCGCTGGGCTCGGGCGTCGCGCTCGGCGTCGACCCGGCCGAGCGGTGGCTGTGCGCGCTGCCGCTGACCCACGTCGGCGGCCTGTCGATCGTTGTGCGGTCGGCGATCTACGCGACGACCGCGCTCGTCCACGAGCGCTGGGACACCGCGCGCGTCCTGCGCGCGCTGCAGGACGAAGGCGTCACCCTCGTCTCGCTCGTGCCGACCACCCTCGCCCGCCTGCTCGACGCCGGCCTGCGCGAGCCGCCGGCGCTGCGCACCGTCCTGCTCGGCGGCGCGCCGATCCCGCCGGCTCTCGCCGAGCGCTCGCGCGCGGCGGGCGTCGCGGTGACCGAGACCTACGGGCTCACCGAGGCCTGCTCGCAGGTGACCACCGGCGGGCCGCCGCTCTTCTGCACGCGCGTGCGGATCACCGGCGAGGGCGAGATCGTCGTCTCCGGACCGACCGTGGCCGGTGGCGGCGACCTGCACACGGGCGACCTCGGCGCGCTCGACGAGCGCGGGCACCTGCGGGTGACCGGGCGCAAGGCGGACACGATCGTCACCGGCGGCGAGAACGTCGCGCCCGCCGAGGTCGAGGCGGTCCTCGCCGAGCACCCGGCGGTCGCCGAGGCGGCGGTCCACGCGCGCCCCGACGCCGAGTGGGGCGAGGCCGTCGTGGCGACCGTCGTCCTGCGCGCCGGGGCGAGCGCCACCGCCGAGGAGCTGCGAGCGCACGCCGCCGGGCGCCTGGCCGCCTACAAGGTGCCCAAGGCGTTCGCCTTCGCCGACGCGCTGCCGCGCACGCCCACGGGCAAGCTGGTGCGGCGCGCGCTCGTCTAGAGAGCGACGGCGCGCGCCGGGGCGCGCGTGGCCTGCAGCGGCTCGACGGCCGCCTCCAAGGCGCCGCCGGCGCTGTCGAAGCGCACCCGCAGCACCCCGCGGCCGTCGTCCTCGACGGCGCGGCGCGCGGCCCGCGACAGCCGCTCGATGACGACCATCGGCGCGTCGCAGGCGGCGAGGAAGCGCTCGGGCGCCTTGCGCTGGACGTCGGGTGCCTCGAACTCCAGCTCCTCGAGGCGGCCCGCACCCACGGCGACCGGCGTGCCGGTGCGGATGATCAGCGCGGCGAGGTCGTCGTCGGCCTCGTGAGCGAGCCCGATGATCTCGCCGAGCAGGTCCTTCGCGGTTCCGGTCTCACCGAGCTTGCGCACGAGGCGCTCGAGCGCGGCGCGACCGACGAACCCGCCGTGCTGGCGCGCCTCGATGAGGCCGTCGGTGAAGAAGCACACGGTGTCGTTGTCGCCGAGCACGACCGTCGTCTGGCGGCGCCCGGTCGGCAGGCCCCAGCCCAGGGCCGGCGACGAGCACACCGACACCGGATGGTGGGCGGCCGAGCCGGTGACGATCGGCGCCGGATGGCCGGCGCACGCGTACGTCAGCGTGCCGGCGCGGACGTCGTGGACGGCGACGGCCGCGGTGGCGAAGTCTCCCTCCAGCGAGTCGGTCGACGACAGCGCCTCGCCGGCGGCCTGGAGGACCAGGCGCGGCTCGAGCCCGAGCTCGAGGTAGGCGCGCAGCTTGTGGCGCACGTCGGCGGCGCGGCGGATCGCCTGGCGATCGTGGCCCGAGACGTCGCCGAGGATGACGCCGACTCGGTGCTCGTCGAGCGCGAACGCGTCGTAGAAGTCGCCGCCCGAGGCCAGGCCGTCGGCGGGGCGGTAGTCGACCGACAGCGCGACGCCGCCGAGGCGTGCGGGGAGGTCGGGGACGAGCGCGGCCTGGAGGACTTCGTTGTCGGCCAGCAGCACGGCGTTGTCGGCCGCCTTCTCGCGCAGCGCCCCCTCGAGCCGGCGCGCCCGCCGTCCGCTCACGAAGGCACGCAGCGCCAGGATCAGGACGAGGAGCAGCAGCGCGGCGATGATCGGCTTGCTCCAGTCGGGCAGGTTGGCGACGACGGTGTGGATGGCGTGGACGATCGTGTCGACGATGTCGTCGCCGCCGGAGCCGCCCGCGCCGGGCACCGTGTAGGACGCGTTGCGCGCCAGGAGCGCGGCGCCCGAGAGCAGGCCATGGCCGTCGGCGCCGGTGAGCTTCCCGAGGCCGGCGTCGAGGCCGAGGATGCCGGGCGGGGCATCCGCCGCGGCGGTCGCGCCGCCGGCGGCCGGGGCGCCGGCCTGGGAGAAGGCCCCGAGCGCCGCCGGGGTCAGGGGATCGCTGCCGTCGTGGCCGGGGCCACCGTCGCCGCCGCCCTGCGCCGAGCCGCCGGCCGGGCCGGGGACGCCGGAGCCCGATCCGCCGACGCCGGGCAGGCCCACCCCGGAGCCGACGCCCGGCATCGCAACGCCCGGGCCGCCGCCGGAGCCTCCGCCGGTGACGTGGCCGGCCGAGTCGGAGACCGTCTTGCCGACGTCGCGGGCCGCGCCGGTCGCCGAATGGACGGCGTCGCCCACCGTGCCGACGGTCTGGTCGACGGGACCCGGATCGAGCGGGGTGGTGGCCGTGTCGACGACCTGGTTGGCGGCGTCGGTGACGGGACCCGTGGCGTTCGTGACGGTGGTGACCACTCCACTGGTATCCGGCGGGGTGTCCGGCGGGGGGCTGACGCTTGGCGTGGTGACGCTCGGCACCGTGACGCTCGGCACCGTGACGCTCGGCGGGTCGACGCTCGGCGGGCTCGGGGAGGGGCTCGGGGAGGGACTCGGGGAGGGACTCGGGGAGGGGCTGACGTGGGGCGGGGAGGGCGTCGGCGCGGACGGCGGCGACGGCGCCGAAGGAGGCTGCGGAAGCTGCGCCAATGCAGGCGCTTCGCCGATCGCGCCGGCGGCGAGCAGGACAGCGACGACTGCAAGCGCCCTGCGGCCCGTGCCCCTCTGCCCTCTTCCTCCCAGGCTCCCTGTCACGAAATCCCTCTCGCGAACGCGAGTCGACGGCATCCCGACCGCCGGACTTGAGTCCGCGGAACCATAGCGTTCATGATCATCGGCGCAAAACGCCTACGGGTTTAGTGCATGGACCTCAACGAATATCGGATGGCCAGCCGCGAGCGGTGGGGCCGCGTGGCCGCGGGCTGGGGCGCGCAGCGCGACCTCATGTGGGCGGCGACGGCCCGGGTTTCGGAGTGGCTCGTCGACGCGCTGCACCTCGCGCCCGGCCAGACGGTCCTCGAGCTCGCCTGCGGACCGGGCGACACCGGGCTGCTCGCCGCCGAGCGCGTCCGCCCGGGCGGGCGGCTGATCGCCACCGACGGCGCCGAGGCGATGGTCGCGCTGGTGCGCGAGCGCGCCGAGCAGCTGGGGCTCGACGACGTCGAGCCGCGCCTCATGGACGCCGAGTGGATCGACCTGCCCGCGGCGAGCGTCGACGCGGTGGTCTGCCGCTGGGGCTACATGCTGCTTGCCGACCCGGGCGCCGCCCTGCGCGAGACCCGGCGCGTGCTGCGCCCGGGCCGGCGCGTGAGCCTCGCGGCGTGGGCCGGCCCGGAGCGCAACCCGTGGTCGTCGGCGATCGGCCTCGAGCTCCTCGGCCGCGGGCTGATGGAGCGCCCCGCGCCCGGCGACCCCGGCCAGTTCGCCTGGGCCGACCCCGCCGTGATCACCGACCACCTCGAGGGCGCCGGGTTCGTCGACGTCGAGCTCGAGACG
Source organism: Solirubrobacteraceae bacterium (assembly GCA_036506755.1). Taxonomy (GTDB): domain Bacteria; phylum Actinomycetota; class Thermoleophilia; order Solirubrobacterales; family Solirubrobacteraceae; genus DASXRF01. The sequence goes on from DASXRF010000343.1 coordinate 5,352, forward strand.
CTCGAGCTGACCTTCGAGTACCCCGACCTCGACGCGTGGTGGGACGTGCAGCTCGACCTCGCGCCCACGCTGGCCGAGACCGTCACCGGGCTCACCCCGGCGGAGCGAGACGACCTGCGCGAGGCGCTGGACGCCCGCGTGGCGCAGTACGTGCGCCCGGACGGCAGCGTCGCGCTGCCGGCCGCCACGCACGTCGCCGCCGCCGACGCCTGATTTCCATAACACCGAGTTGGACGGGTGTCCGATGGCGCGCGGGCGCTCGCTCACGGAGGATGCGAGGCGCGTTCTGGCGGAAGGCCTATCCCCACGTCGGCCTCTCGCCTCCTGTCATCCCCAACGGAGGTTCCCCGTGCCGTACGTCCGCCCCTAGCGGAACCCGCTCCCCTGTCATCACACGAGTCCCGTCAACCGGGACTGCGCACCTCCGGGTGCCTTGGCGTCAGGCCCGGGGCCGGCGCGCTCGACGCGCCGGCCCCGGCCACGCGCCCCTCAACCTCCGTGTCATCGATCCTCGACCTTCTCCGCCACAACCGCGCCGCGCGCCGGTTCTTCCTCGCCCACGTCCAGTCCTCGCTGGGCAACGGCGTGGGCTACGTCGCGCTCGTGCTCGTCGCGCTCGAGCGCTTCCACAGCCCCTGGGCCGTGGCGATGGTCCTCGGCGCCGACCTCGTGCCGCTGATGGCGCTCGGCCCGCTGCTCGGCGGCGTCGCCGACCGGCTGCCACGACGCGCCTGCGCCGTCGGCGCCGACCTCGTTCGCGCCGCGGCGTTCGCCGGGATCGCCCTCACCGGCGACCTGACCGCCATGCTCGTGCTCGCCGCGGCCGCCGGCGCGGGCAACGGGCTGTTCAACGCCGCCGTGCTGTCCGGACTGCCGCATCTGGCCGGCGACCGTCGCGGACAGGCGGCGACCTCGCTGTTCGGCGTGGTCAGCACCCTCGGGCGGACCGTCGGCCCGGTCGTCGCGGCCGCCCTGCTGCTCGGCGGGGGCGTCGAGCTCGCCCTCGCCGTCAACGGCCTGAGCTTCCTGGTCTCGGCGGCGCTGCTGGCGACCGTCGATCTCGGCCGCGCGCCCGGGCGCGACGCGGCGGTGCCCGCCGCGGCGCGCGACCACGCCCGTCCGGGCCTCGCGCCCGGCTTCGCCCGCGTGCTGGTGGGCTCGTCGGGCGCGGCCCTGTTCGCCGGCATGGCCAACGTCGCCGAGCCGTCCTTCATCACCGACGACCTCGCGACGGCCGGGGCCGGCTTCTCGGTGATGGTCGCGCTCTACGGCCTCGGCGTGGCCGCCGGCTCGCTGGCGGGCAGCCGCGGGGGCGACGCCGCGCGGCTGTGGCTGCGCTACCTGGCCGGCATCGGCGCGATGGGCGTCGGCTATGCCGCGGCCGCCGTGGCGCCCCTGTACGTCCTCGCGCTGCCCGGCTTCGCCCTGGCCGGGGTGGGCAACGGCCTGGTCTTCGTGCACGAGCGCCTGCTCGTCCAGGCCCTGGTCCCCGTCGGCGTGCAGGGCCGGGCGTTCGGAACGCTCGACATGGCCGCCTCGTGGGCGTTCGCCGCCGCCCTCGGGCTCGGCGCGCTCGCCGCGGGCGCCGCCGGCGCGCGCGCCGCGCTGGTGGCGGCGGGCCTCGGGACGCTGGGCGTCTGGCTTCTCTGCGCGCTCGGCACCGCCGCACAGCCCGCCCGGCGACCCGTCGCCGAGCGTGCGCGCGCGGCGTGATGTCGATCTCGGCGTGATCGCGAGGCGCGCGCGGCTTGTAGGGTCCGCGCCGTGTTCTACGACGACGACGCTGACCTCTCGCTCCTCGACGGCAAGACCGTCGCGATCATCGGCTTCGGCTCCCAGGGCCACGCGCACGCGCTGAACCTGCGCGACAGCGGCGTCGAGGTGGTCGTCGGCCTGCGTCCGGACTCCTCGTCGGTGCAGCAGGCGCGCGACGCCGGGCTGCGCGTCGAGCCGGTGGCCGAGGCGGCCAGCCTGGGCGACCTGGTCATGGTCCTCGTCCCCGACGAGAAGCACCGGCAGGTCTGGGAGGGCGAGATCCGCGACGGGATCGCCGAGGGCAACATGCTGCTCTTCGGCCACGGCTTCTCGATCCACTACGGCGAGGTCGAGCCGCCCCCGGGCGTCGACGTCGCGCTGGTCGCCCCAAAGGGCCCGGGGCATCTCGTCCGCCGCCAGTACACCGAGGGGTCGGGCGTCCCCGGCCTGGTCGCCGTCCAGCAGGACGCGTCCGGCCGCGCGCGCGATCTCGCGCTCGCGTACGCGAAGGGCATCGGCTGCACGCGCGGCGGCGTGATCGAGACGACGTTCAAGGACGAGACCGAGACCGACCTCTTCGGCGAGCAGGCGGTGCTCTGCGGCGGGGTCACCGAGCTGATCCGGCTCGGCTTCGAGACCCTCGTCGAAGCGGGCTACCAGCCGGAGATCGCGTACTACGAGTGCCTCCACGAGCTGAAGCTGATCGTCGACCTGATCTGGGAGGGCGGCCTTTCGGGAATGCGCTACTCGATCTCCGACACGGCCGAGTACGGCGACCTCACGCGCGGCCCGCGCGTCATCGACGAGCACGTGCGCGAGAACATGCGCAAGCTCCTCTCCGACATCCGCGAGGGCGTCTTCGCGCGCGAGTGGATCGACGAGATGGAGACCGGCGAGACGCGCCTGAACGAGCTGCGCGCGAAGGCCGCAGACGAGCGGATCGAGCAGGTCGGCAAGGAGCTGCGCGCGCTGATGCGCCGCGAGAAGTCCGAAGTCGGTGGCTAGTGTCGATGTCCCGGTAGCGCTGCTCGGGTACGGGACCGTTGGCGCCTCCGTCGCGCGCTTCCTCCAGGAGAGCGGCGACGACATCGAGCGCGCGACCGGCCACCGGCTGCGACTCGTCCGGGCGCTCGTCCGGGATCTGGACAAGCAGCGCGACTTTCCGGTCGACGGTGAGCTGACGACGAGCTTCGAGGAGATCCTCAACGATCCGTCGATCGCGGTCGTCGCGGAGGTGATGGGCGGCGTCGATCCAACGGGCGAGTACGTGCTCGACCTGCTCCGCGCCGGCAAGCCCGTCGTCACGGCGAACAAGCAGCTCGTCGCGCAGCGGAGCGCGGAGCTGTTCGAGACCGCGCGCGCGGCGGGGGTCCAGCTCCGCTTCGAGGCGAGCGTCTGCGCGGCGATCCCGGTGATCAAGGTGCTGCGCGAGTCGCTCGTCGTCACGCACGTCCACCGCGTGCTCGGAATCGTCAACGGAACGACCAACTTCATCCTCAGCCAGATGGAGACCGGCGCGGACTACGCCGAGGCGCTCGCCGAAGCCCAG
>DASXRF010000344.1:0-15338 GCA_036506755.1 Solirubrobacteraceae bacterium
CACGAGCACGACATCGTCGGCGCGCTCGCCCACGCGGTGCGCCACGACCTGCCCGGCGCCTACAACGCCGCCGGCGACGGCGTGCTGGCCCTCTCGGAGGTCGCCGGCCTGCTCGGCAAGCCCTTCGTCCCGCTGCTGCCGCCGTGGGGGACGGGGATCGCGCTCGCCACGCTGCGCCGGCTCGGGCTGCAGGCCGGGCCCGAGGTCGCCCGCCAGCTGCGCTTCGGGCGCGGGGTGGACAACCGCCGGCTCAAGGCGGCGGGCTACCGCTACCGCTACACGAGCCGCGAGACCGTGCTCAAGCTGCGCGAGCAGCAGCGCATCGACCCGCTGCTGCGCAACGGCGGCACGAGCTACCGCTACGAGCGCGCCGTCGAGGAGTTCCTGCGCTGGAGCCCCAACGTACGCCGCCAGCCGCCGGAGACGCCGGCGAGCACCTCGCCGGAGGACCTCGACTCACTCGACGCCCGCGAGCTCGTCAAGCTGATCCCCTCGCTCGAGCCGGCCGCGCTGGAGGCGCTGCGCGAGCACGAGCGCTCGCACCGCGCGCGCCGGACGGTGCTCGCGGCGATCGACTCGAATCTGGTCCGTCAACGGACAGGATGACCGCGGCCTTGCAGGACTTTCGCGGTCGGCGTGGATGCCCCTATGCTCGGGCGGGGATCCCTCGACCGTGCGCAGCCGCTCGTTCATAGCCGTTGCCGCGATACTCGCCGTGCTCGTCGGCGTGGTCGCCGCCATGGGCGTCCTCGACGTGCGGGCCAAGGACCACATCGCGAAGGGCGTCCGGGTGGGCGGCGTCGACGTCGGCGGGCTGACGCCCAAGCACGCGCGCGCCAAGCTGCACGGCGCGCTGCTGGCGCCGCTGGGCCAGCCGATCGTCGTCCACCACGACCGCAAGAGCTGGCATCTGACCGCCGCCCAGGCGGGCATCTCGGCCAACGTCGGCGCGATGGTCGATTCCGCCATGGAGGTCAGCGGCCACGGCTCGATCGTCTCGCGGGCGTGGCGCGAGCTGACCGGCGGGCGCGTGGCCGCCTCGCTGCCCGCCCGGGTCACGTACTCGCGCTCGGCCGTGCACAAGCTCGTCACGCGCGTCGAGCAGGCGCTCAACCGCCCGGCCAAGGACGCGTCGGTCAACTTCTCGGCCGCCGGGGTCGACAAGGTCGCCAGCCACACCGGCCTGGCGCTCAAGGCGCAGCGGCTCGAGGACGAGATCAACCACACCGTCGCCCGCCCCGCCGCGCTGCGGACCTTCGTCGCCCACACGCGCAAGCTCGAGCCGCAGGTGACGACGGCGCAGCTCGCCGATCGCTACCCGGCGGTGATCATCATCAACCGGTCCGCGTTCCGGCTGACGCTCTACAAGAACCTGCACCCGGCGCGGACGTATCCGATCGCGGTCGGGCGCCAGGGCCTCGAGACCCCGGCCGGTCTCTACGCCATCCAGGACAAGCAGATCAACCCGTCCTGGCACGTCCCGCACTCCGACTGGGCGGGCGACCTCGCCGGCAAGGTCATCCCGCCCGGCCCGGATGACCCGCTCAAGGCGCGCTGGATGGGCTTCAACGGCGGCGCCGGCATCCACGGCACCGACGCCGACGCGTCGATCGGCACCGCCGCCTCCCACGGCTGCATCCGGATGCACATCCCCGACGTCATCGACCTCTACGACCAGGTCAGCGTCGGGGCGCCCGTCTACGTTGCTTGAATGCCGACGCCGATCTCGTCGATCGGCACCTCCTCCCAGCCCTCGGCGAGCAGGCGCTCGTGGTGGGGCTGGTGGCGCAGGGCGAGCGCGCCGAGATAGATGCCGCGCTCGCGCTTGCGCAGGACCGCGTACCACATCGTCGAAGCGTCGCCTGTGCCCTGGATGCGCAGCCACGGCCGCGGCGGGGGCGTGCGCCCGTCCGCCAGTCCCGCCTCGACGAGCTGGCGCAGCGTGGCCACCTGACCGCGGCTCGTGTCGATGAAGAACACGCCCACCACCCCGGAACCTAGCGCCGCCTGGCGCGCCGCCCTGGCGCTGTTCGACGCCGACCTGCGCCGCCGCGGCGCGGCCGAGAAGACACGGCGCGCCTACGGGTTCGACCTCGAGGACGTGGCGGGCTGGGCGACCGCCCGGGCCCTCGAGCCGACGCGCCTGACGACCCGCGATCTGCGCCGCTACGCGGCCGCGCTGTCCGAGCGGCGCGCCGCGCCGGCCACCGTGGCCCGCCGCCTCGCCGCGCTGCGCTCGTTCTACCGCTGCCTGCGCGAGCACGGCCACGTCGTCGCCAACCCCGCCGACCTCGTCCCCGGGCCCAAGCGCCGCCAGCACCTGCCGACGGTCCTCAAGCCCGAGGAGCTCTCGCGCCTGCTCGACCGCATCCCGGCGACCACGCCGCTCGAGCTGCGCGACCGGGCCATGCTCGAGCTCGCGTACGGCTGCGGCCTGCGCGCCGAGGAGGTCGTCACGCTCGACGCCGCGTCGGTCCTCTTCGACCGCGAGGAGGTGCGTATCGAGGGCAAGGGGGCCAAGACCCGCCTGGTCCCGGCGGGCGAGCCCGCGCTGCGCTCCGTGGCGCGCTACCTCGAGCGCGGCCGGCCGGCGCTCGCCGCCGAGCCCGCCGAGGGCGCGCTGTTCCTGTCGAAGTCGGGCCGGCGGCTCTCAACCTCGGATGTCCGCCGCCGACTACGGGTGTGGACGCGGAAGGTCGGACTTCCGGGTGCCGTTTCCCCACACGCCTTGCGTCACTCCTTCGCCACCCACCTGCTCGACGGCGGCGCCGACCTGCGCGCCATCCAGGAGATGCTCGGCCACGCGAGCATCTCCACGACGCAGATTTACACTCGGGTAGAGTCTGCGCGCTTGCGGGACGCTTACGCCAAGAGCCACCCGCGGGCGTAGGTCACATCGACATGGAGACCAACGTCAAGGCCATCGAGCTCCGCGACCTCTGGCGTCGCTACAAGGCAAGCGGTGACATCCAGGCCCGCGAGCGCCTCGTCGTTGCCTACTCGCCGCTGGTCAAGTACGTCTCCGGCCGCATGGCCTCGGGCCTGCCGGCCCACGTCGAGGAGTCCGACCTCATCTCCTACGGGCTCGTCGGCCTGATCAGCGCCATCGAGCGCTTCGACCTCGACCGCGAGATCAAGTTCGAGACCTACGCGATCACCCGCATCAAGGGCGCGATCATCGACGAGCTGCGCTCGCTCGACTGGGTCCCGCGCTCCGTGCGCGCCCGCGCCCGCGAGATCGAGCGCGCGAACTCCAAGCTCGAGCACCAGCTCCAGCGCGCCCCGACCGACGAGGAGATGGCCGTGGCGCTCGACATCACCGTCGAGGAGTTCCAGGACGCGCTGCTGCAGATCTCCAACTCGACGGTGGCCGCCCTCGACGAGCTCTGGACGGTCAGCGACTCCAGCGGCGACCAGGTCTCCCTGCTGGACACGATCACCGACGAGAACGCGCCCGACCCGGCCGCGCTCATGGACTCGACCGAGCTCAAGGACCGTGTGGCCGACGCGATCGCCCGCCTGCCCGAGCGCGAGAAGCTCGTCGTGGCGCTGTACTACTACGAGAACCTGACGCTGCGCGAGATCGGCGAGGTCCTCGGCGTGACCGAGTCGCGCGTCTCCCAGCTGCACACGAAGGCCGTCCTGCGGTTGCGCTCGCGCCTGCAGGGCGACGTGCTCGCCGGGGAATGACGAAATACCGCGTCGTCCACCTCGACGACGTGGAGGCGCTGCGCGGGCCGGGCACGCTGACCTGGCGCCCCGTCCGCGCGACTTCGTGGCTCGCGGCTCCGCGCGCTTCACGCTCGACGGGGAGACCTTCGACGCGCCGGCCGGGACGTACGTCTTCGTCGCGGACCCGTCGGTGCACCGCCACGCGGTCGCCGCCGAGCCCGGGACGACCGTGTTGAGCTTCGGCGGGCCGGCGACCTTCACGCCGAGCGCGTGGGAGTGGTCGTTTCGCGCCGCCAACGCCCGCACCGACCCTGATCGGGCGCGCGAGATCCTCGCCGACGGCTTCGCCCACCAGCCCGACAGCCCGAGCCTGCACTACGAGCTCGCGTGCCTCGAGGCCTCGCTCGGCCGGCGCGACGAGGCGCTCGCCGCCCTGCGCGTCGCGATCGACCGCGAACCGGAGCTGAAGGACGCCGCGCGCGACGACGACGACTTCGCCGGACTGCGCAAGGACCCGGACTTCGTGGCGGTCGTCACCCGGTAGCGTTCCGCTCCTCGCACCCTGAGGAGAGGAGGCAGGTCCCATGCACCGTCCTGCGGACCGCATCAGGAACGTCGCGCTCGTCGGCCATCGCGGCTCCGGCAAGACCTCGCTGCACGAGGCGCTGCTGTTCCAGGCGGGCGCGACCAACCGGCTCGGCACCGTCGCCGACGGGACGACCGTCTCGGACGCCGACGACGACGAGAAGTCGCGCGGGATGTCGATCTCGGCGGCGCTGAGCTCGTTCGAGTGGATGGACCGCAAGGTCAACCTGCTCGACACGCCCGGGGAGCCGAGCTTCGTCGCCGACGCGCTGGGCGCGCTGCGCGTCTGCGAGTCGGCCGTCTTCGTCGTCAACGCCGTCATGGGCGTCGAGGTCTCGACCACGCGGCTCTGGCAGCGCGCGCAGGAGCTCGACATCGCGCGCCTGGTCTTCGTGAACATGCTCGACCGCGAGCGCGCCGACTTCTTCCGGACGCTGGAGTCGCTCAAGGCGGCCTTCGGGCCGCACGCCGTCGCGACCGAGATCCCGATCGGCACCGAGCACGAGGTCCGCGGCGTCATCGACCTGATCGACATGAAGGCCTACGAGTACGACGGCACCGGGCGCGACAACTGCCGCGAGATCCCCATCCCCGACGACCTCGTGGCCCAGGCCGAGGAGTACCGCGAGAAGCTCATGGACGAGGTCGCCGAGGTCCACGAGGACCTCATGGAGCGCTACCTCGAGGGCGAGGAGATCGACCACGAGGAGATCGTCCAGGCCCTCAAGGACGGCACCAACCACGGCGACATCTTCCCGGTGACCTGCGGCGTGGCGACCAAGAACCTGGGCACCAACCGCCTGCTCGACGCGATCGTCGAGGACCTGCCCAGCCCCGTGAAGCACGGCGCGCTGGAGGTCGATGGCCACACGCTGGAGGCCTCCGACGACGACGAGCTGTTCGCCTACGTCTTCAAGACGCGCGCCGACCCGTACGCCGGGCGCATCAACCTCTTCCGCGTCTACTCGGGCACGCTGAAGGCCGACTGCCACCTGCTCAACACGCGCACGCACAACAAGGAGCGCATCGGCCAGCTGATCGAGTTCCGCGGCAAGGAGACGCCGCACGTTCCCGAGTTCGGCCCGGGCGACATCGGCGCGGTGGCCAAGCTCAAGGAGACCCGCGCGGGCGACTGGCTGGCCGCGCGCGACGAGCCGATCGAGATGCCGGCGATCAAGCTGCCGGCGCCGGTGATGGCCTTCTCGTTCGAGCCGAAGTCCAAGGGCGACGAGGAGAAGGCGTTCACGGCGCTGCGCCGCCTCCAGGAGGAGGACCCGACGATCGACCTGCACCGCGACGACCAGACCGGCGAGCAGATCCTGGCCGGCCTGTCGCAGATGCACGTCGAGGTCATCGTCGACCGGCTGAAGTCGCGCTTCGGCGTCGAGGTCAACCTCAAGCCGCCGCGCGTCCCCTACCAGGAGGCGCTGCGCAAGGAGGCCAAGGCGCACGGCCGCCACAAGAAGCAGACCGGCGGGCGCGGCCAGTTCGGCGACTGCCACATCATCGTCGAGCCGCTCGAGCCGGGCTCGGGGCTGGAGTTCGTCGACCAGATCAAGGGCGGCGTCATCCCCAACAGCTTCATCCCGGCGGTCGAGAAGGGCGTGCGCGAGGCGATGGCCTCGGGGCCGGTGGCCGGCTTCCCGGTCAAGGACGCGCGCGTGCGCCTGGTCGACGGCTCCTACCACTCGGTGGACTCCTCCGAGCAGGCGTTCAAGACCGCCGGCTCGATCGCGATGAAGGAGGCGATGCAGCAGGCCTCGCCGGCGCTCCTCGAGCCGATCATGCTGCTCACCGTCAGCGTCCCCGAGGACTCGGTGGGCGACGTCATCGGCGACCTGAACTCGCGCCGCGGGCGCCCGCAGGGCATGGAGTCGGCGGCCGGCATGACCGAGATCAAGGCCGAGGTGCCGATGGCCGAGATCCTCACCTACGCGCCCGACCTGCGCTCGATCACCGGCGGGCAGGGCGACTACACGATGGACTTCCTGCGCTACGAGGAGGTGCCCGCGCACCTGGCGCAGAAGGTCGTCGCGGCGGTGGCCGCAGAGGAGCCTGCAGTCGCCTGAGACCTGGCCGCTACCCTGGCGGGGCGCCTCATGACGCCCCGCCAGATCGCCACAAACCAGGCCGTGATGCAGTGCGACGTGTGCGGCCGCACGCTGCTTCGCGGCGAGCAGCCCGCCGTCTTCCTCGCCGGCGGCTCGCGCCGCAACGTCTGCGAGCTGTGCACCCCGCGCGCCACCCACGAGGGCTGGATCCGCGAGGGTCTGGCCGTCGAGGAGCTCGGCGTGCGCCAACGCGGCCGCGAGCGGCGCGGCTCGCTGCTCGCGCGCCTGCGCGCCCGACGCGACGGGCATCCGGCGCGCCGGCCGGCGCCGCCCGAGCCCGAGCCCGAGCCGGTGCCGGTGCCGGTGATCCCGCGCGAGGAGTACCTCGCGCCGCCGCCCCCGCCCGAGCCGCGCCACGTCCACGCCGTGCCGACCAACGCCGACATGAAGCGCTCCCGCGCCGTCGACGTCTTCAACGGCTCGGACCGCCCGCGCACCGTCGCGGCGCTGTCGCGCTCGCTGGGCGCGCCGTTCGTCGTCGTGCGCCCGTCGGAGACCGAGGGCGCGATCGTCAACATCGTCGTCGGCTGGGAGCTGTGCTGGTACCGCTACGAGGTCGACCTCGCCGACGAGGCCGCCGGCGTGCGGCAGACCGCCCAGGGCGACGAGCTGAGCGAGCTCGACCCGGCCGACACGGTGCCGAACGCCGCCGCCGACGAACGCGGTGAGCTTCAGCTCGTCTCTGTCTAGAGTTCACCTTCGATGATCTATTGCGTGGTGCCCGCCGAGCTCGCCGACGAGCTCTACCCCAAGCTCTCCAAGTACTACGAGGACGACCCGAACGTGAAGGTCATCATCGACCGGCGCACGTCCGACCGCCGGTCGGGTGAGGATCGGCGCGAGGCCGAGCGCGAGGACGAGCCGGTCGCCGACGTGCTGCCGATCGACGGCCGCCGCGAGCAGCGCGACCGCCGGCGCTCGCGCATCCCGGGCGACTTCCCGCGCGTCGACCCGGAGTGAAGGTCACCGTCCACGTGGACGGCGGCGCGCGCGGCAACCCGGGGCCCGCCGCGGCCGCGGCAGTCATCTCCACGCCGGACGGCGAGGTCCTCGACGAGGCGATGGAGGTCCTCGGCGTGGCGACCAACAACGTCGCCGAGTACCGCGGCTTGCTGCTCGGCCTGCGCCGGGCGCGCGACCTCGGGGCGACCGAGGTCGACGTCGTCAACGACTCCGAGCTGGTGGCCAAGCAGCTCACCGGCGCCTACAAGGTCAAGCACGCGGCGATGCGCCCGTTGTACCTCGACGCCATTCGCGCGCTGCGCGAGTTCGAGCGCTGGTCGGTGCGCTCGGTTCCGCGCGCCGAGAACGCGCACGCGGACGCCCTGGTCAACCAGGCGCTCGACGCGGTCGCTTGAGCGAGTACGAGCGCTACCGGCGCGCGCTCGACGGACTCGACGCGCCCTTCGCCTTCGTCGACCTCGACGCGCTGTGGGCCAACGCCGCCGACCTCGAGCGGCGCGCCGCGGGGACGCCGCTGCGCCTCGCCTCCAAGTCCGTGCGCTGCCGCGAGCTGCAGCGCCGCGTGCTCGAGCGCGCGCCCTGGCGCGGGCAGATGACGTTCACGCTGCGCGAGTCGCTGTGGCTCGGTGGCCACGGCTTCGACGACATGCTGCTCGCCTATCCCACGGCGGACCGTGCCGCGCTGCGCTCGCTGCGCGACCACGAGCACCGGCCGATCCTCATGGTCGACTGCCCCGAGCAGCTCGACCTCATCGGGCCGGGCGAGCCCGCGGCGCGCGTCTGCCTCGACGTCGACCTGTCGTGGTGGCTGCTCGGCGGGCGCGTGCGCATCGGCGCGGCGCGCTCGCCCGTGCACACGCCGGCGCGGGCGGCCGCGCTGGCGGCCGAGATCGAGCGCCGGCCGGGCGTCGAGCTGGCGGCGATCATGGGCTACGAGGCGCAGATCGCCGGGCTGGGCGACGACCCGCCCTCGCGGGCGCGCGGCGCGGCGATCCGCTGGATGCAGCGCCGGTCGGGGGCCGAGATCGCCGAGCGGCGGGCCGCGGTCGTCGCGGCGGTCGAGCGCGTCGCCGGCCGGCGGCTGATCGTCAACGGCGGCGGCACGGGCAGCGTCGAGCGCACGCGCGCCGAGCCGGTCATCACGGAGGTCACCGCCGGGTCGGGCCTCTACGCGCCGGCGCTCTTCGACCACTACACGTCGTTTCGCGCGCGGCCGGCGGCGTTCTTCGCGCTGCCCGTTGTCCGCCGTCCCGCGCGCCGCGTCGTCACCGCGCTCGGCGGCGGCTACCTGGCCTCGGGCGCCGCCGACGCCCTGCGCCTGCCCGTCCCGGCCCTGCCGCCCGGCCTGAAGCTCGACAAGCTCGAGGGCGCCGGTGAGGTGCAGACACCGCTGCGCGGTGCCGCCGCCGACGCGCTGCGCATCGGCGACAGCGTCTACCTGCGTCACGCGAAGGCCGGCGAGCTGTGCGAGCGCTTCGACCGCCTGCACCTCGTCGAGGGCGACCGCGTGGTCGACGTCGTGCCGACCTACCGCGGCGAGGGCCAGACCTTCCTCTAGGCGCCCAGCACGCGGCGCACGCCCGCGTTGGTGAAGACGCGGTCGGGATCGAGGCGATCGCGCGCGCGGGCGAAGGCGTCCCAGCGCGGATAGCGCGGCGCGAGCGTCTCCGCGGTCTGCGTGTGGCGCTTGCCCCAGTGCGGGCGGCCGCCGTAGCCGTCGAAGATCTCCTCGGCGGCCGCGAAGAGCGCCTCGAAGGGCATGCCGCGGTACTGGTGGATGGCGACGTAGCAGGTCGCGCGCTCATGGGCGGGGGAGAGGAGGGCGTCGTCGGGCGCGACGAAGCGCACCTCGAGCGGGAAGCCGGTCGCCAGCCCTCTGCGCGCGATCGTCTCGAGCACGCGCTCGACCGCCTCGCGCCCGGCCTCGCGCGGCAGCGCGTACTCCATCTCGGTGAAGCGCACCGCGCGCCGGCTGGCGTAGACGCGGTAGGCGAGGTCCTCGCGCTCGCTGCGCGACGCCAGGCGCATGAGCCCGCGGTTCAGCCGCGGCGTCGCGTTCGGGAAGCGCCGCCCGGCGCGCGAGAACGCCCCGAGCACGGCGTTCTCGAGCACGTCCTCCTGGAGGTGCACGCGCCAGCGCGGCGTGGCGCGCACGTCGGTGCCGACGCGCTCGGTCCGGCGCACCATCGTCGTGTTCGTGTGCGGGAAGGCGAACAGCTCGAGGTGGTCGTGGCCGGCGACGAGCTCGTCGAGGCGCGCGAGCGTCGCGTCGATCGGCTGCGGCTCGTCGACGCGGCGCAGGCCGTAGAGCGGCACGCAGCGCAGCGTGACCTCGGTGACGACGCCGAGCGCGCCGAGCGCCACGCGGGCCGCCTGCAGGTCCTCGGGGTCGGTCAGGTCGACGAGCTCGCCGCGGCCGTCGACCATGCGCATCGCGACGACGTTGGCCGAGAGGTTGCGGAAGCGGGCGCCGGTCCCGTGCGTGCCGGTGGCCAGCGAGCCGGCGAGCGTCTGGGCGTCGATGTCGCCCTGGTTCTCCAGCCCGAGGCCGCGGGCGGCCAGCGCGGGGCCGAGCGCGTGCAGCGTGATCCCCGCCTGCACGCGCGCGAGGCCGGCCTCCGGGTCGGCGTCGAGGACGCGGTCGAGCGCGTCCAGGAGCAGCAGGACGCCGTCGGTGGGGACGAGGTCGGAGAAGGAATGTCCGGCGCCGGCAACGCGCACCGTACGCCCGGCCTCGCTCGCCCGGCGCACCGCCGCGGCCACCTCGCCCTCGTCGCGGGGCGTCTCGATCACCGCCGGCGCGCACCGGCGATCGCCCGTCCAGTTCGTCCACTCGGGCACGCGGCCCGGGACGCTATCTGGCTCCGTGAACCTCCACGTGCGCCGGGACCTCCGGCCGCGTCCCGCGCAGCTCGAAGATCCAGAAGTCGCGCTGCATGACGTGCACCGCCACGTTGTAGACCGGGACCAGCCCCGCGACCGAGCCCTCGAGCGTCCCGGCGTGCGCGTGGCCGTGCAGGGCGAGGTCGGGGCGGTGGTGCAGCAGCGGCTCGGCCAGCCGCCCGCTGCCCAGGAACGTGTAGATGCCGTGCGGCTCGCCCTCCAGCGTGTCGCGGACGGGCGAGTAGTGCATGAGCGCGATGCGCACGCCGCAGCCGGCGATCTCGCCGAGCGCGCGGTCGAGCGCCTCGACCTCCTCGCCGGTCTCGCGGTACAGGGCGCGCAGGCTCGGCTCGCCGAAGTCCGGCTGGAACGAGCCCTCGAAGCCGCCGACGAAGCCCTTGACGCCCGCGACGCCGATCTCGACGCCGCCGCAGTCGCCGATCCACGAGGCGCCCTCGAGGACCTCGATGTCGCCCTCGCGCAGCGCGGCGACGACCTCGTCGTGGCGGTTGGCGTGCCAGTCGTGGTTGCCCAGCACCGCGACGACGGGCAGCTCGGTCTCCGCGCGGCAGCCGACGAACAGCCGGGCCTGCTCGGGCTCGCCGTGCGTCGTCAGGTCGCCGGCGATCAGCACGACGTCGGCGTGGCCGTCGAGCGCCGCGAACGCGCGCGCGAGCTCGTCGCGGTTGTGACGATCGACGTGGATGTCGCCGGCGGCGGCGACGCGAACGCAGGGCCCCTCGCTCACGGCCCGGGGTTGCCCCGCCGACCGATGGGGGAAACGATGGGACGCCATGGCGGAGCGTTCGCCCGAGCTCGACGAGATCCTCGACACGCTGAAGAAATGCGCGGCGGCGCTGCGCGACGCCGGGATCCCGTTCATGGTCGGCGGCGGCATCGCGGCGTGGGCGCGCGGCGGCCCGGAGTCGGTCAAGGACCTCGACCTGATCGTCAAGCCCTCGGACGCCGAGACCGCGCTCGCCACGCTCGAGGGCGTCGGCTTGCGCGGCGAGCGCCCGCCCGAGGGCTGGCTGCTGAAGGCGTGGGACGGCGAGGTCCTGGTCGACCTGATCTTCCAGCCGCAGGGTCTCGAGGTCGACGACCGCGCCTTCGCACGGGCCGAGACGCTCAACGTCAAGGCGATGGAGGTGCCGGTCATGCCCATCGCCGACGTGATGTGCTCCAAGCTGCTCGCGCTCAACGAGCGCTGGCTGGACTACGACCAGCTGCTGCAGATGGCGCGCGCCTGCCGCGAGCAGGTCGACTGGGCCGAGGTCCGCCGCCGGACCGCCGACTCGCCCTTCGCGCGCGCCTTCTTCGAGATCGTCGACGGCCTCGGCATCACCGGCGAGCGGCCTTCCGCTTCCCCCGCTAGGGTCGCGGGCAGCTAGCCCCGGAACCCCCGAAGAACGGAGCTTTCATGCCTTATGAGGTCCCCCCGCTGCCCTACGCCTACGACGCTCTGGAACCGCACATCGACGAGCAGACGATGCAGCTGCATCACGACAAGCATCACCAGGCCTACGTCGACAAGGCCAACGACGCGCTCAAGGGCACGGACCTCGACGGCAAGCCCGTGGAGGAGGCCCTGCAGAACCTCTCCTCGCTGCCCCAGGACAAGCAGACGCCGTTTCGCAACACCGGCGGCGGCCACGCCAACCCCACGCTGTTCTGGGAGTCGATGAGCCCCGACGGGGGCGGTGAGCCGAGCGGCGAGCTGGCCGACGCGATCAGCGCGAAGTTCGGGTCCTTCGACGCGTTCAAGGAGCAGTTCGAGGCCAACGGGGTCGGCCAGTTCGGCTCGGGCTGGACGTGGCTCGTGGCGCGCGGGGGCGAGCTCGAGCTGATGAAGACGCCGAACCAGGACTCGCCCCTGCTCGACGGCGCGACGCCCCTCCTGGGCAACGACGTCTGGGAGCACGCGTACTACCTCAAGTACCAGAACCGGCGCCCCGAGTACCTGAAGGCCTGGTGGAACGTCGTCAACTGGGACAAGGTCGGCGAGCGGTACGCCGCCGCCAAGTAGCTCGGCTCTGGGGTCAGCTCGCCCGCCGCCGCGGCGTCGTCGCCGTGCGGAAGACGTGGTCCCACCACGGCGCGCTGACCCCGAACCCGGTCGTGTCGTCCTGGAAGTGGTGGCGCATGTGCAGCTCGCGCAGCCGCTTGCCCCACCGCGACCGCGGCCGGTGGTGGTGCAGGTAGTAGTGGGTCATGTCGTAGAGCAGGTAGCCGGTCAGGAACCCGGCCTCGAAGGGCATCCACTCCGGCGAGCCGACGACCAGCACGAAGAGCCCGGTGAACAGCAGGGCGAGCGGGACGCTCGCGCCGGGCGGCATGACCAGCCGTTTCGGGTCGTTGGGGTGGTCGTGGTGGACGCCGTGGATGATCCAGTGCAGCCGCGCGCCGAGCGGGTGCTCGGGCTCGAAGTGGAAGACGACCCGGTGCAGCCAGTACTCGGTCAGCGTCCACACGAGGTAGCCCGCGACGACGGCGGCGACGATGGCCCACGCGGCCATCGCGCCCGCGGCCAGCGTGAGCAGCACCGCGATGACCGGAAGATAGATGACCAGCGGCGTCGCCGGATGCACGCGCGAGAGACGGTCCAGCCACCGGTTCTCGAACATCGGCGGCGAGGCCCGCAGACGCTCGGTCCGTGACGTCGCGGAGGAGGCTTCCATGCCTCCTATTCTGCCATCCCGGCCGAACGGCCCGCTAACGCTGCAACGCCTTGACCCCGAGGTACTCCTCGATCGCCAGGTAGCCAAGCTCGCGTCCGTGGCCCGACTGCTTGAAGCCGCCGAAGGGCGCCAGCGGGTTGAAGGCCGCGCCGTTGATCTCCACCTGGCCGGTGCGGATCCGGCGCGCGACGCGCTCGGCGCGCTCCTGGTCGCCCGACCAGACGCCGCCCGCCAGGCCGTACACCGAGTCGTTGGCGATGCGGATCGCGTCGTCCTCGTCCTCGTAGGGGATGATCGACAGGACCGGCCCGAAGATCTCCTCCTGGGCGATCGTCATCTCGTTGCGCACGTCGGAGAACACCGTCGGGCGCACGTAGAAGCCGTGCTCGAGCCCCTCGGGCGCCTCGTCGCCGCCGGTGACCAGCCGCGCGCCCTCCTCGACGCCCTTGCGGATGTAGCCGCGCACGCGCTCGCGCTGGGCATCGGAGACCAGCGGCCCGAGCCGCGTGCGCTCGCCGAACGGGTCGCCGGGCGTGAACGACTGCGCCACGGCGGCGGCGATCTCCTCGGCCTCCGGGAGCTTCTCCCGCGGGACGAGCATCCGCGTCAGCGCGCTGCACGTCTGCCCCGAGTTCAGGAACGCCTTGGCCACCCCGTCGGTGACGGCCTCCTGCAGCGGCGCGTCGTCGAGGATGACGTTGGCCGACTTGCCGCCGAGCTCGCAGGTGACGGGCTTGACGGTCTGCGCGGCGAGCTCGGAGACGCGCTTGCCGGCGCGCGTCGACCCGGTGAACGAGACGGCGTCGACGCCGGGGTGCGCGGCGATGGCCTCGCCGACCACGGGCCCGTAGCCGGTGACGAGGTTGAAGACGCCCGCGGGCAGCCCGAGCTCGTCGAAGATCTCGGCGAGCACGAACGCGTTGAGCGGGACGACCTCGCTCGGCTTGAGCACCACGGTGCAGCCCGCGGCGATCGCCGGCGCCACCTTCGCGGCGATCTGGTGCAGGGGGTAGTTCCACGGCGTGATCGCGCCGACGACGCCGAGCGGCTCCCGCACGACGAGGGAGTTGCCGACCTGCTCCTCCCAGACGACCTTCTCGATCTGCTCGGCCATCGAGCCGAAGTCCATTGCCGGCAGGCCGGCCTGGATCATCTTCGACAGCGTCAGCGGCATGCCCAGCTCGGACGCGATCAACGCGGCGAGCTCGTCGGAGCGCTCGGCGAGCTTGGCGGCGATGCCCGCGCATGCGTCGGCGCGGGCCTGCAGCGGGGTGACGCTCCACGTGTCGAACGCCTCGCGCGCGGCGGCGACGGCGCGGTCGACGTCCTGCGGCGAGCCCTCGGGCACGCGCCCGATGACCTCCTCGGTCGCCGGGTTGACGACGTCGATCGTCTTGTCGGTGGCGGGCTCGACCCACTCCCCGCCGATGTAGAGCTTGTCGCGGACCAGGATCTTCTCGGCGATCGCCATGTTCGTCGTCTCCTTACTTCGCGGTGGCGCCGGCGAGCGCCGTGTCGGGCGTCTCGGTGACGCCGGTGATCGCCTCCGCGGTGCGGTGGGCGAGGGCCATGATCGTGATCATCGGGTTGGTGCCCGAGGACGTCGGGAACGCGCTGGCGTCGCCGATCCACACCCCGGGCGTGTCGTGCAGCTCTCCCCACGGGTTGGCCACGGAGGCCTGCGGGTCCGAGCCCATGCGGCACGTGCCCATCTGGTGGGCGGCGAACAGCTGCATGCCGCCGGCGCGCGGCGCCATGCGGTTGACGCGGCCGATGAACGCTTCGAGGTTGTCGCCCGTGCGCCAGCGCGCCCCGCCGCTGCCCAGCGGCGCGATCTGCCGCGCGCCGGCCGTGTGGTGCAGGCGGATGATCGCGTCGTTGGCGCGGGCGTAGTTGCGCAGGTCGAGCTCGTCGGTCAGCGAGTACCACGGCACGCCCTGGCCGTTGGCGTCGAGGGTGACGCGCCCGTGCCCGCGGTCGCGCAGCAGCGCGATGAACGTCCCGCCGTAGCGGAAGTCGGCCATCATCGCCTTGTGGTCCTCGGCGCTGGTGAAGGTCAGCGCCGAGCCGGCCAGGCCGGTCGTGTACTGCGCGCTCTCGATCAGGAAGCCGTGGCCGTCCTCGACGTCGGCGAACTCGTCGACGAGTCCGGCCTGCGGCGCGCCCCACCACGCCTCCATGTCCTCGCCGTAGGTCCCGAGGAAGGCCCACGCCGGGTGCAGGCGCAGGTAGTCGCCCGCCGCCGGGCCGCCGATCCCCGAGCGCAGGAGCAGCGCGGGGGACTCCAGCGCGCCGCAGGCGACGACGACGCGCGGCGCACGGACGGTGACGCGTGCGCTGCGGCCGGTCTCGGGGTCGGCGTAGCGCGCCTGCACGCCCGCGGCGCGGCCGCCCTCGACGAGCACGCGCTCGGCGAAGGCGCGGACCATGACGTCCGCGCCGTGAT
>DASXRF010000345.1:0-5677 GCA_036506755.1 Solirubrobacteraceae bacterium
AGCTCGAGGCGCGCCTGAAGCAGACGGCGGGCGACCTCGGCCCGCCCGGCTACGACACGCGCTACGGGGCGGGCCTGATCAACGCCGGCCGGGCGACCGACCCGGGCATCGCGCCGGCGGGCGCGGCCGTCAGGTCGTCCGAATGATCAGCACGCTGCAGGTGCGCGTGCGCGCCCGAGTCAGGTCGTCCGAATGATCAGCACGCTGCAGGGCGCGTGGTGCGAGACCTTGTTCGGCACCGAGCCGAGCAGGAAGCGCTTGGCGCCCGTCATGCCCTTGTTGCCCACGATGATCAGGTCGGCGTTCTGCTCCTCGGCGACGTCGAGGATCGCGTCCGCCGGATCCCCCTGGCGCGCGAACCTCTCGACCGAGACCCCGGCCTTCTCGGCGAGCTCGGCCGCCTCGCGCAGCGTCGCGTCGACGTCCTCGCGCGGGTTGACCATCCACTGCAGGTCGTCGGGGACCTGGGTGCTCTCCTCGCGCAGGCGCTGGTCGGACACCGGCTCGTAGGCGCTGACGAGCTCGACCCTGGCGTTGATCTGTTTGGCGAGCTCGACGGCCTGCTTGACCGCCTGCGTCGCTGTCTCCGAGCCGTCAGTGCCCACCACGATGGACTTGAACACGCGAGCTCCCCTCGTCGCCTGCGAACGGCGCGATCATATGCCAGCGTGATCGACATCCACTGCCACATCCTCCCCGGCGTGGACGACGGGCCGCCGACCCTGGACGAGACGCTCGCGCTGGCGCGCGCGCAGGTGGCCGCGGGCGTCACGCACGTCCTGGCGACGCCGCACGTGACGTGGGACATCCCGACGACCTCGGGGCAGGTTGCCGAGGGCGTCGCGACCGTCAACGCCGCGCTCGACGACGCCGGCCTGCCGCTCGACGTGCTGCCCGGCGGCGAGATCGCGATCACGCGGGTGGCCGACCTCGACGACGACGAGCTGCGCGCGCTGAGCCTCGGCGGGTCGCCGTGGCTGCTCGTCGAGTCGCCGCTGACGCCGTCGGCCGCCGGCTTCGACAACGTGCTCCACCACCTGCAGGCGCGCGGCCACCGCGTCGTCCTCGCGCACCCCGAGCGCTGCCCCGCCTTCATCCGCGAGCCCGAGCGCCTCGCCGCGCTCGTGCACGCGGGCATGCTCACCTCGATCACCGCCGGCGCGCTCGTCGGGCGCTTCGGCGGCACGGTTTCGCGCTACGCGCACGAGCTCGTCCGCGACGGCCTCGTTCACAACGTCGCCTCCGACGCGCACGACACCCGCCGCCGCCCGCCCGGCCTGCGCGAGGTGCTCGAGGAGGCCGGCTACGGCGAGCACGTGGACTGGTGGTGCGGCGAGGTGCCCTCGGCGATCCTGGCCGGCGATGCGATCCCCCACCCGCCGCCGGCGCCGCTGCCTCAGCGCCGCCGGCGCGGCCTGGTCGGGCTGCTGCGCCGGCGCTGACTCTCAGAAGAGCTTGATCGCCGCGATGACGATCCCGGCGACGACGAACGCGACGATCGCCACCTGCGTCCAGATCCAGAACGGACTCATCAGGCGCGCAGCCGGCGGTTGATGGCGTCGATGAGCGCGTTGATGCGCGCGCCGACCGCCTCGGTGGCGGCGAGCAGGCGCTGCTGGGCGGCGACCACGCGAGCCGCGTCGCCGGAGCGCAGCAGCGCGGTCTCGCGGCGGACCTGGCGGCCGTAGGCGTCCATCCGCGCGACGAGGCGCCGGTGCAGGGCGGCGACGCGGTCGGGCGGGGTGATCGCGCGCAGGTTGCCGACGACCCGGCCCACGGCGGCGTCGAACGAGCGCAGCGTGCGGCGCGACGACTTGGCACCTGGTCGCCCCGACAGCTGGTGCACGGTGGCGGCGAAGCGCGCCTGCGCGCGGTTGACCGCGTCGACGTAGGCGTTGTCCTTGCCCGTCTGACCCGCCGCGCAGCCGGCGAGCGCGACCGCGACCGCCAGGCTGGCGAGGACCCCGCGCATGCGGGCGCGCAGGCTAGCGATACGGTGATCGCATGACGCTGCCCGGCCGGTCGCGCACGATCGTGGTCGAGCCGCTTCGCCGCCCGGCCCAGCGGCCGGCGCCCCCGCCGCCGCCGCCCGAGCCGCGCCGGGCGCCCAAGCGCGAGCCCGCGCCCGAGCCCGCCCGCCGTTGATCGCAGCCCCCGACCTCGTCGAGCCGGTCACCGCCTTCCGCGCCTGGCGCGTCCTCGACGACCGCCTGCTATCGCCGTACATCCCCTGCCGCTGGGACGGGCCGGTCATGCACGCCGTCTGCTATCCGGCCAACCGCGGCCTCACGTTCGCGCGCGGCTGGCTGGCCGCCCCGCACGTCTCGCCGCACCCCGACTGCAAGTGCGGCATCTACGCCTACCACCGCCCCGGCGCGCAGCAGTACTTCGGCGAGTGGGAGTGGGTCGAGGGCATCGTCACGGTATGGGGACGCATCGAGGCCCACGTGGACGGCCTGCGCGCCGAGCACGCGCGCGTCGAGGCGCTGGCCGGGCGCCCGGAGATCGCCCGGCGCCTGGGCGCGGACCTCGTCGCGCGCGACGAGCTCCACGCGGCCGCCGAGCGCTACGGCGCGCCGTTGCCGCCGGCGCTGCTCCCCCACGCGACCGGCAGCGCGTCGAGCCCGTAGACGCCGTTGACGCTGCCGTAGACGGGCTCGCCGTCGAGCCGCAGGCCCGCCATGCGCGGCGCGAGGAAGGCCAGGCCCTCCTGCAGCTCGGCCCGCGCCAGGTTCGCGCCCAGGCAGTAGTGCACCCCGGCGCCGAAGGTCAGCGGCTTGTGCGCGCCGCGGTCGGCGGTGATGTCGAACGCATCGGGCGCCTCGATCACGTCGTCGGCGCGGTTGGCCGCGCAGCTGGCGACCATGACGACCGTCCCCTCGGGGAACGTCACGTCGCGGTAGACGACCTCCTCGCGCGTGATGCGCGCGGTGAACGGCGTGATCGGCTCGTAGCGCAGCACCTCCTCGACCGCCCGCCCGGCGAGCTGCGGGCGCTCGGACAGCAGCGCCCACTGGTCGGGGTGCTCGGCGAACAGGCGCACCGCGTGCGCGAGCTGGCTCTGCGTGGTGTCGACGCCGCCGACGAGCACGTTGAGCACGAGGTTGACCAGCTCGACGTCGGAGAGGCGGTCGCCCTCATAGCGCGCGGCGATGAGCGTTGAGATCAGGTCGTCGCTCGACGTCGTGCGCCGGTGCGCGAGCAGCTCGCCCGCCCACGCGTAGAACTCGGCGCAGGCCTGCTCGATGCGCTCGCGCTCGCTCATCAGGCTCGGGCCGTCGAACTGGCGCTGGATCCAGTTCGACCACTCGTGCAGGCGGGGCGCGTCGGAGAGCGGCGCCCCCATCACCGTGGCGATCGTCAGCGAGGGGTACGGCTTGGCGAACGCCTCGACGAACTCGCACCGTCCCGCCGGCGCGACCGCCGCGAAGAGCTCCTCCAGAAAGCCGCGCATCGCCGCGCGCCAGCGGTCGGCGGCGCGCGGGGTGAAGGCCGGGTTGACGAGGTGGCGCAGGCGCGCGTGCACCGCGCCGTCGAGGTGGAGGATGTTGCGCTCCATCTCCTCGCGCAGCGGCCCTGACTCGACGCCGAACAGCTCGGCGATCTTCATGCCCGGGAACGTCGCCGCGCGCGTGCGCAGGAAATGCGCGCACGCCTCGCGATCGAGCACGACATAGCCGAACGGCGCCGCCGCCAGCCACGTGCGTGCGCGCAGCTCGCGCATCGTCTCGTGGAAGCGCGGACCGCGCAGCGCCGGATCCATCACGTCGAGCGCCGGAAGCTCCAACTCGGTGACAAGTGCCATGTCCAGGGAGTTTCCCAATCGGTTACCCGGGCCGTTTCATCATTGCTACGGTCGCTCGTCGAGGGAGCTGCCCCCAACCCCTCGGAGGGAGGCACGATGGCGGACGCCCGCTTGTCGCCGCTCGATGCGTCATTCCTAGAAGTCGAGAGCGCCACCGCCCACATGCACGTGGGCTGGGCGGCCGTCTTCGAACCACCACCGCACGGCCCGCGCCCCAGCTTCGAGGAGCTGCGCGACCACATCGCGTCGCGCCTCGGCCGCGCGCCGCGCTACCGCCAGCGGCTGGCGCACGTCCCGCTCGGCGTGAGCGAGCCGAAATGGATCGACGACCCGAAGTTCGACATCGACCGGCACCTGCTGCGCGCCCGCTCCGGTGATCTCGACGAGATCGTCGACGCCGTGATGTCCGTACCCCTGGAGCGCGAGCGGCCGCTGTGGGAGATGTGGCTCGCCGAGGAGCTGAACGACGGCCGCATCGGCCTCGTCGGCAAGGCCCACCACTGCATGGTCGACGGCATCGCCGCCGTCGAGCTCGCGACGCTGCTGCTCGACCCCGACCCGATCCCGCCGACCATGGACCGCGACGGCTGGCGGCCGCGCCCGGCGCCTGGTCGCGTCGAGCTGCTGCTCGAGGGCCTCGCCGCCCGGACGGTCCAGGGGACGCGCCTGGCCTTAGCGCCGCTCGGGCTCCTGCGCTCGCCCCTCCGCGTCCTCGAGCTGCCGAGCCTCGCCGCCCGGATGACCCGCATGCTCGGCCGCACCGCGTTCCCGCTGGCGCCCGACAGCGCGCTCAACCGCCCGAGCTCGCCGCTGCGCCACCTCGCCTCACTGCGGCGGCCGCTCGACGACCTGCGCGAGATCAAGGAGCGCACCGGGACGACGGTCAACGACGTCATCCTCGCCGCCTGCGCCGGCGGCCTGTGCGGCTACCTGTCCGAGCGCGGCGACGAGCCGGACACGCTGAAGGCCATGGTCCCGGTCAACGTGCGCGCCGAGGACGCCGCCGGCGACCTGGGCAACCGGATCTCGTTCATGTTCATCGAGCTGCCCTGCGACGACCTCGATCCGCTGCGCCGGTTGGCCTCCGTGCACCACGCCACGTCGCTGCGCAAGGCCGAGGGCGACCCGCACGGGACCGACAAGACGCTGCAGGCGCTGGCCTATGCCCCGTCGCCGGTTCAGAAGGTGGTCTCGCACCTCGTCTCGAGCCCGCGCACGTTCAACCTCGTGATCTCGAACATCCCCGGCCCGCGGATCCCGCTGTACCTGCGCGGCTGCGAGTTGCAGGAGAGCTATCCGGTCGTCCCGCTGGCCCAGGACCACGCGCTGTCGATCGGGATGACGACCGTGCGCGACGACGCCTGCTTCGGCTTCTACGTCGACCGCAAGGTGCTGCCCGACGCCGACGACTTGCCCGCGCACGTCGACGCGGCGATCGACGAGCTGCTCGAGCTCACGGACCGCACGCCCGTGCTTGACGTCGAGCCCGAGCCCGAGCCCGAGGGCGAGCCGGAGCCGACGCCGACCCCCGTGTAGCCGTCAGTCGTCCCCGTGCTGCGGCACGACCAGCACCGGCAGGTGCGCGTGGCGCAGCACGGCGTGCGACGTGCTGCCCAGCAGCCGCGAGCGCAGCCCGGTGAGGCCGCGCGAGCCGAGCACGAGCACCTCGGCGCCGCGCTGGGTGGCGAGGTGCACGAGCGTCTCGGCGACGTTGACCTCGTCGGCGACGGCCGCCGGCTCGGCGTCGAAGCCCAGCGACCGGGCAAGCTCGGCGCCCTCGGCGGCAACGCGCTCGGCATGGGCGTGGACCGCCTCGTCGACCTCGAGCGCCGTCTCGACGTCGAGCGGCCCGGGCGACATGCCGAACTCGGT
>DASXRF010000346.1:0-3366 GCA_036506755.1 Solirubrobacteraceae bacterium
ATGCAGAGAGACATCGAGGCGCGTCTCGCAGAGCGCGCGCCCGATGTCGAGGTGCTGCTCGCAGAGGTGGTCGGCGACACGGTGCGGCTCTTCATCGACCACCCCCGCGGCGTGACGCTCGACCTGTGCGAGCACGTCACCCATCTGCTCCCCGAGCTCCGCGAGGTGCACGCGCTCGAAGTGTCGAGCCCGGGCCTCGCGCGACCGCTGACCAAGCCTGACCACTTCCGTCGCTTCCTCGGCCGCCGCGCGCGCGTGCGCACGCGCGAGGTCCACGACGGCCGCCGCTCGTTCACCGGCGAGCTCGTCGGCGCGTCGGACGCCGAGGTGACGATCGCCGCGCCCACGGGCGTCGTCGCGATCGGCTACGACGACATCACCCGGTCCAACCTGGTGGAGGAGTAGTCCATGTCCCGAGAGATCCTGGAGGCCATGGGTGCCCTCGCACGTGAGAAGGGCATCTCCGCCGACAAGCTGCGCCACGCCCTCGAGGACGCGCTGCTGTCGGCCTACAAGAAGCAGCCCGGCGCGGCCAAGTACGCGCGCGTCGACATCGATCCCGACACCGCGGACTTCATCGTCACGGAGCTGATCATCCCCGAGCGCCTCGAGGCGCACCTGATCGTCGAGACGATCGACGAGCAGACGACCATCGACCCCGAGACGGGCGAGATGCGCGAGCCCGAGGAGCCGGAGATCGACCCGGTCAAGTTCGAGCAGTACAAGGACCAGATCGACGAGCGCGACGTCACGCCGCACGACTTCGGCCGCATCGCCGCGCAGACGGCCAAGCAGGTGATCCTCCAGCGGATCCGCGAGGCCGAGCGCGACATGATGTACGAGGAGTACCGCGACCGCGTCGGCGAGCTGATCACCGGGATCGTCCAGCAGAAGGACTCCCGCTACACGCTCATCCAGCTGCGCGAGCGCGTCGAGGCGTTGCTGCCCAAGTCCGAGCAGGTCGAGGGCGAGCGCTACGAGCACAACCAGCGCATCAAGGCGGTCATCAAGGAGGTCTCGCCCTCCACCAAGGGCCCGTCGATCATCGTCAGCCGCCGCGATCCAGAGCTGATCAAGTCGCTCTTCGAGCTCGAGGTGCCAGAGATCGCCGACGGGCTCGTGGAGATCGAGAACGTCGCCCGCGAGCCCGGCTACCGCTCGAAGATCGCGGTCGTCTCGCACGCCGACGGCGTCGACCCGGTAGGCGCGTGCGTGGGGCCGCGTGGCTCGCGCGTGCGCATGGTCGTCTCCGAGCTGCGCGGCGAGAAGATCGACATCATCCCCTACAACGACGAGCCCGCCCGCTTCGTCGCCAAGGCGCTGTCCCCGGCGCGCGTGCGCGAGGTGCTCGTCGACGACGACTCGCGCCAGGCGACGGTGATCGTCCCCGACGACCAGCTCTCGCTGGCGATCGGCCGCGAGGGGCAGAACGCGCGCCTGGCCGCGCGTCTCACCGGCTGGCGGATCGACATCAAGTCCGAGACCGAGTACGCCACCCACGAGACCGCCGGCGAGGACGAGGAGCAGGAGCTCGACGGGCGCTGCCACGCCATCCTGGCCACCGGCCGGCGCTGCCCGAACGCGTCGCTGCCCGGCTCGCGCTACTGCGGCCTGCCCGCCCACCAGGCGCTCGTGGACTTCGACACCGACGACGTCACGGCGCTCACCGGCGAGGACGAGGACAGCGACGAGGAGGTCGAGGAGGCCACGGTCGCCGCCGCCAACGAGCCCGGGCTCGAGCCCGCGCCCGAGTCCGCTGAGCCCACGGGAGAAGCGGACGAGTAGCCGCCGGCACGTCCCGATCCGGACCTGCGCGGGCTGCGGCGCCAAGGCGCCCAAGCGCGACCTCGTCCGCCTGGCCCTCGAGCCCGGGGGGCGGGCGGTCGTCGATCGCGCGCAGCGGCGACCGGGGCGCGGCGCCTACGTCCATCCCGACGACGCGTGCCTCGAGCGCGCCGCGCGCCGCGGGGGCCTGGCGCGGGCGTTCCGCGCCCGGGTGGAGAGCGCTCCCGAAGGGCTAGAGTCTTAGAACAGAGATGGCAAAGAAGCGCATCGGCGACATAGCGAGTGCCCACGACCTCAACCCCAAGGAGGTCGTCAAGCAGCTGCAGGAAGCCGGGTTCTCGGTCCAGTCGCCCACCTCGACGATCGAGGAGCGCCTGGCGCTCAAGGTGCTGCGCCCCGGCGGCAACGGCGCCGGGCAGAAGCCCGAGGCGGCCAAGCCAGAGCAGCCGCGCCGCGTCCAGCCCGTCGGCTCGCAGCCGCGCCCGCAGGAGCGCCGGCCGGCGCGCCAGGGCGGCCAGGGCGGCCAGGGGCCGCAGTCCGGCCAGCGCGGCCAGCAGGGCGGCCCGCGGGGCCAGGGCCAGCGCGGCCCGCAGGGTCAGCGCGGCGGCCAGGGCCAGCGCGGCCCGCAGGGCCAGCGCGGTCCGCAGGGCCAGCGCCCGCCCCAGAGCCAGCGCCCGATCCAAGGCCAGCGCCCCGGGCCGGGGCAGGGTCCGCCGACCGTCGGCGGGCCCGCGCCGCAGCGCGACGGCCAGGGGCAGGGCGGCCGGGCGGCCGGCGGCGCGCCGCGTCAGGCGCGCCCCACCCGCGACGACCAGCGCACCGGCGAGCGCGCGCCCAACGCCGGGCGCGGGCCGCGGCGCGTCGTCATCGACTCCCAGGCCTCGCGGCGCCAGGGCCCCGGCGGCCCCGGCGGCGGCCCCGGCGGCGGGCCTCCGGGCCAGCAGCGCCGCCCGCCGCGCCGCGGCGGCCGGCGCCGGCGCGGCACCTACGACGAGGAGAAGGAGTTCCGTCCCCTCGACGTCGACGCCCAGAAGGCCATCGACCTCATCCGCGTCAACTCGGGCTCGACGGTCAAGGACGTCGCCGAGTACCTCGGCGTGCCCGTCCCCGAGGTCATCAAGAAGCTGATGACGCTCGGCGAGATGGCGACGCTGACCCAGACGCTGTCCGACGACGCCATCCAGGTGCTCGCCGACGAGTTCGACAAGGACATCGAGATCGTCCACGCCGCCGACGACGTCGACGCCGAGCCCGAGTTCACCGACGCCGAGGACGAGCTCCAGCCGCGCCCGCCGGTCGTGACGATCATGGGCCACGTCGACCTCGGCAAGACGTCGCTGCTCGACGCGATCCGCTCCACCGAGGTGGTCGCCGGTGAGGCCGGAGGCATCACGCAGCACATCGGCGCCTACCAGGTCACGCACAACGGCAAGGCGATCACGTTCCTCGACACGCCGGGCCACGAGGCGTTCACGGCGATGCGCGCCCGCGGCGCGCAGGTGACGGACCTTGCGGTCATCGTCGTCGCCGCCGACGACGGCGCCAAGCCGCAGACCGACGAGGCGATCGACCACGCCAAGG
>DASXRF010000347.1:0-1711 GCA_036506755.1 Solirubrobacteraceae bacterium
CTACGTCGGCTACCTGCGGCGCAAGACCGAGGCGCGCGGCGAGCCGCGCGTGCTGCACACCGTGCGGGGCGTCGGGTACGTGCTGCGCGCGCCGCGGCCATGACGTTCCGCCGTCGGCTGGTCGTCCTGGCCGCCGCGGCGGTCGCGACGGCGGTCGCGCTCGCCGGCGTCGTGACCTACGTCGTCGTCCGCCAGCAGCTGCGCGCGGGCGTCGACGACGCGCTGCGCGGCCTCGTCCCCCGCGTCATGCTCCTCGGCGGACCGCAGACCAGCGAGCAGCCGGTGCGGATCGCCGTCCCGCCCGGACCGCTCGGCTCGGCCAGCGGCGTCGCGCAGGCGGTCACCGCCGCCGGCGACGTGCTGGCGCCGCCCGGGGTGCGCCTGCCGGTCGATCGCGGCGCGCTCGAGGTGGCCGCCGGACGGCGCGCGCCGTTCTTCCGCGACGCCACGGTCGACGGCGTCCACGTGCGCCTCTACACGACGCGCGGGCTGGCCGACGACGCGCTCGTCGTCGCCCGGCCGCTGACCGAGGTCGACGACACGCTGGCGCGCCTGCGCTGGATCCTGCTCACCGTGACGCTCGGCGGCGTCGCGCTGGCGGCCGCGCTCGGGCTGCTCGTCGCGCGCGCGACCGCCGCGCCCGTGGCGCGCCTGACCGACGCGGCCGAGCGCGTCACGGCGACCGGCGACCTCGGGCATCGCATCGCCGCCGGGGGCGACGACGAGCTGGCGCGGCTCGCGGCGGCGTTCAACGCGATGCTCGCCGCGCTCGAGCGCTCCCGCGAGGCCCAGCGCCAGCTCGTCGCCGACGCCTCGCACGAGCTGCGCACGCCGCTGACGTCGATCCGCGCCAACGTCGAGCTTCTCGAGCGCGCCGGCGAGCTGCCCGCGGCCGAGCGCGCGCGCGTGCTCGCGGGCGCGCGGGTGCAGCTCGAGGAGCTGACGGTGCTCGTCGGCGACCTCGTGGACCTCGCGCGCCCCGGCGAGCAGGTCGTTGAGGCGCCTGAGGACGTGCGCCTGGACTTGCTCGTGGGCGAGGCCGTCGAGCGCGCCCGCCGCCACGCGCCGGGGGTCGCGTTCGCCGTCGACGGCGAGCCGTGCGTGGTGCGCGGCTCGCGCGCGCGGCTGCACCGGGCGGTGGCCAACCTGCTCGACAACGCGGTCAAGTGGAGCCCGCCCGGCGGGCCCGTCGAGGTCGGCGTGCGGGGCGGGGCGGTCACCGTCCGCGACCACGGGCCGGGCATCGCCGAGGAGGACCTCCCGCACGTCTTCGACCGCTTCTACCGCTCGCCGAGCGCGCGCGGCCTGCCCGGCTCGGGCCTCGGCCTGGCCATCGTGCGCCAGGTCGCCGAGGCCCACGGCGGCCGTGTCGCCGCCGAGCGCGCGGAGGGCGGCGGCGCGCGGCTGCGGCTCGAGCTGCCCGCTTCATAGAGCTCCTAGCTCGGTCTCACCCTTCGTTCAGGTGCGTCGGGCTGGATGGCGGCATGCGAGCAACCACCATCCTCCTCCCCGGGCTGGCCGCCGCCGCGCTCGGCGTGAGCGCGTGCGGCAGCGGCGGCGAGGCGTCCGGCGACGGCCCGGCTTCGGCGGGCGGTGGGCGCCGCCGTTCACGGCGAGCGCTGCTCGCCGCGGACGGCGGCGTCGATCGCGGCGAGATGGCGATGACACGCGCGGTCGGCGGTCTGGAAGGCGGGCGACTCCGGGTCAGGAC